>DAOVPS010000113.1:0-10648 GCA_030629105.1 Candidatus Heimdallarchaeota archaeon | reverse complement strand
TTTTATCTTCTCGATAAATAATGTCTTTTGAGAGATGTATTGCTCCACCGTATAAGACAATCTCATTTCGATCTTCATGCTTGGCTACAACTGGACAGGCGAGAGCTACTGCGATGTCTTTTTCATCACAGGCTTCAAGTTCGAGTTGTATTACATCATTAAAGACAAAATTACCTGGACGAATTTCATCAACTTCAGAGAAATCAGATATTACACTACAAGTTGGAGTATCGCCAATTGATAATTTCACTGTAGAGAATCCTTGTAGGAACAATCTTTCTTTAATGTCTTTTAGTTTAATTACTGTATCAGCGTAGATTTCCTCAATCTCACATTTATTTTTAGCATTATACGAATGACCAGTATGAGTTAATAACCCTATAAAACGAAGTTTTTCGATATCTCTTATATTTCGGATTAATTTAGATAAAACAGTTTCATTATCCCAGTGTATACCAGTTCGATGATAATCGGTATCAATTTTTATCCAGATGTTTACAGGAGAAGATAAATTCTTTTCTAAGAAATCAACTGCTTCTTGTGATTCAACAAGTAATCCAAGATCAATTTTCTCTGCTAATTTATTGATCCTTTTAATTTGTTTAATATTCACAGAAAAAGCTAAGGTTATATCTTTCCAACCATTTTCCGTAAAGTATTCTGCCATATCCACAGAAGAAACTGTAATTGCTTCTACACCATTCTGTTTGAACCATTCACCTATATCCGCTGAATGATGTGTTTTGAAATGAGGTCGAAAAAGTACTTTGCTTTCTTTAGCTTTCGCGGCCATCTTTTCGATATTTTTTAGCACTCGATCTTTATCTACAAAAAGTGTTGGTTGGGTTACTTCCATTGTCTTCACACACATCTAATATACATTCTACAAATAATAAATTGACTGAAAAAAGTTGTTATTAAATAAATGAAGAAAAAAGAAAAGAGAAAAGAAGAATTACATCTTCTTCCTTCTAACGATTACAGCTCCTACCGCAATACAAAATAGAGATGCTACGATTGTAACAATCGGGATAATAGCTGCAGGGGTAAATGTCTCTGTTATTGTTTCGTTTGGAGGTGTAATTGTAACTGGGGGAGGTGTTACTGTTTCAATTATCCAATCAACCGCTAAATCATAAGATAGGATTGCATCAGGATACCATGATCTAGATGCTGTTACTATAATTGTCTCTGTTTGATCAGAAGCTGGAAGGTCTACTTCGTAGACGCCTGCACCAATGAAGGTTGCTGGGTAATCTGTTCCATTATAATTGACGGAAACAGTAGCATCATCTATTGGTGTTTCTGTTTCATCATAAACAAGATATTGGATTGTGTGTGTTGGCATTGCTAAATCTTCATCATAGACATCAATGGATAATACCGGCGAAGCGTACGGAACATAGACATGAATATACTGAATCAGCAGCACTGGTACGTAGAAAATCACTGGAATAAAGACTGGAACAATTACTGGTATGAAAACGAATCGTATTGGTTGGATAATGATATTTACCGTTATATCGATAATAGTAATTATTTCGATAAACCAGAATTCAAAGTGGAAAATAAAGGTTAATTCCCAAATTACAATCGATATGAATACAAAGATAATCTCAATGTATTGATATACAATAACCACCGACGTCTCGTAGATTTTAATTTCATAAGTATAGTAGATAATCACTATCAATAGCTCAATGATTGTTAAGTAGATGATTATAGTTATGTCCCAGATGACGAATACTATTCTTTCTATGAATAGCCATGCGAAGTACCAGGTAATGATAATGTAATCCCAGACTAACATCAAAGAATAAGCGCATAGAATAATTGAAAATCCTGCACCACCAATTGTGATAGCATTTCCATCCCAACCAATAATTATAGAAGGATCAAGGTATAAAGGTGCGACTGGACCTGCTGGAGGGGGACCATAATAAACAGGGGGACCATATTCAATTCCCATGTAACCCACGCCAGGATTGAAGTTCACAAGGAGAAGACCCGAAGGGACTAGTATATCCCAAGCAGTTTCATTAACTCTGCTGAGCATCATAGCGCCATCGATTACTAATACACCAGTTTTCAAACTGATATCATGTACGCCATCACTCCAATAGAAATCCTGATTATCTGTATTGTAACTAAATTCCATGGCTTCTGCTCCTATAATTGAGCCATTCCACTCTTCGTTGTCAGGACCACCACTACTTAGTTCAAAAGACATACCTGGTAATGATACATCTAAGGTTTGACCATCAGTCGAATCGGTTTCAAAATTCACATCAAAAACCATTTCATCTGCTTCTATGGATAAACCTGTGTCTAATTTTGTACACAACACACCAACATTTGTAGCATTATGTTCTAGTTGTAATTCATATGTACCATTTAGTAAAATTGTTGTTGATTGTGGATCATTTTCTATAATATCAATAGTATTGCCATCATAATCATACGATGTATTTGGAGTAACATTATTGCCACCTACTTCACTTGGGCCTACTTGAGCATCTCCCACAAATGCTGGAAGAAAGAGAAGAAGGGACATTATTGCTACTGCATAGATAATTTTCTTTTTCAAAATTATTTACTCCTCAATAATTTCATCTTTAAGATGCTTTTAGCATGTAGCTAATATTATCTCATTATGAACTTTGCATATTTTAACTTTTCATAGCTGACAAATGAGTGTGTATATTACATTAATCAATAGATTAATTAGGAATTAACCTAGAATTTCGTCGATAAAATCGTTAAATTAACATTAAATTGAATATTTTATAACAAAAACGGTGTATTTCCAATGAGATATTTAGTCTTAGGTTCCGGATTAATGGGTCGTGCGGCAGCATTTGACCTTCTCCGTCATGATGATACAAGAGAATTAATTTTAGCAGATATTGATGAGAGTAATTTAAAATCAGTTGCTGATTTTCTTAATGACTCTAGAGTAAAGACTGTAGTACTTGATGCAAAAGATAAAGCTCAAGTTCTTGAAGTAATGAAAGGAATTGATTCAGTAATGGCTTGCATTTCTTATACATTAAATTATGATTTAACTAAAGCAGCTATAAAATCTGGAGCTAATTTCTGTGATCTCGGAGGGAATAATACTGTTGTTGCTAAACAATTCACACTCTCAAAAGATGCTGAAAAAGCTAACGTAACTGTAATACCTGATTGTGGTTTTGCACCTGGTGTTGCCAGCATTTTTGTTGAAAATGGAGCTTCTAAATTAGATGTAGTTGAGGAAATTCACATTCGCGTTGGTGGGTTACCTCAGGATCCAAAACCACCTTTGAATTATTCGCTTATTTTTGCAGTTCAAGGTTTAACAAACGAATATATTGAAATTGTTGAAGTAATAAGAGATGGAAAATTAACAGAAGTAGAACCTTTAACTGAAATAGAAGAAATTGAGTTCCCTGAACCTTTTGGAAAACTCGAAGCATTTCAAACTTCAGGCGGAACATCTACTCTTCCTAAAACTTTCCTTGGTAAAGTAAAGGAATTAGACTACAAAACAATTCGATACAAAGGTCATTGTGAGAAAATGAAAGCAATTTTAGACCTTGGCTTCAAAAGCTATGAAAAAATCGATTTCCAAGGGTGTAAAATTTCACCTCGTGAATTTCTTGAGACAATGCTTGTGAAGAATTTAACACATGAAAACACAAAAGATCTCTCTTTAATGAGAATAGAAGTAATTGGTTTCAAAGGCAAGAAGAAAATGAAAATCTCATATCAAATAATAGACTACTATGACGAAGAGAATAATCTCACATCAATGATGCGTATGACTTCATTTCCAGCAGCAATTATCGCTCGAATGATGGCAATTGGTGATGTTAAAAAGAAAGGTGTTGTAACACAAGAATACAATGTCCCTTCAGATCTTATGTTAGAAGAATTACGTAAACGAAATGTCAACATAGAATACAAAGAAGAAGAGATTAACTAGCCAACTGGCCTTTCATATTCCAGAATTAAATTGTACTGGTTTTGTGTTTCTATTGCACATGGTCGGATTTTTCTGACCATTTTTATTGCCTTTTCACCATCTAGCGTACCATATACGAATCGTTCTGCCAGAGCAAGCATTAATCCAGTTCTCCCACAACCCGCCCAACAATGAACAAGTACTTTTTTCTTCTCTTTGATTGCTTTAGAGACTATAGCTAAGAATTGCTCAATATGTTCATTTTTTGGTATATCATAATCTGTTATAATTAATTCATAATGCTCAAAATCAGTTTTAAGTTTTTTATAATTTGGATGTTCTTGTATTCCTTCATCCAATGAAATTATTATGTCAATTCCTAATTGCTTAATTTGCAATAAATCTTCTTCGGTTTCAGGCATAACTGAACCATACAATTCAAGCTCTTTGTAAGCATAAATATCAAAAGTCTTCATTTCTCGTACCAACTATTTCATTATTCCTTATCATCTAGTCCCCAGAATTTCTTTTCAGCCCCAGCAGCTTCTCTTCGTTTGCGAAGTGTTTTTGGATCTGCTAATTCTTCGTCTTCCTCATCTGGTTTTCTTTCAAGTTTCTTTGCTCGAATATAGTACGAGATAATTGAAATAGCAATTATAAACGCCGCAGCGATTCCTATAGTCCTTCTTACAGGATTGTTTCCACTTGCGTTTGGATCATAATTTAGTTCCATATCAAAATATCCTTCTGAAAAACCATTTGTGGATATTGAGAAGTAGATACTTGTGGTATTTAATATGTATAACTCTTCGCTTTCACCCATTGAAATTTCTTTTATAACCCCATTAACTGTAGCATTAATAGGATCACCGGATGTTACAGTTATAATTAAACTGCCATTATAATATACAGCTGCATCTATAATTTCCAGTAATACCTTTGTTTCATTATTAACAACAAAATCTTGTCTTGTGTCAGAAGCAGCAATAACTAAATTGCTCACAGATAAAGATCCCAAAATTATAATAAAAACAAATGGTATGAGTCTTCGTTTAAACTTAGATTTATTCATTTCTCTAGGTCCCTTTCTTTTGCTCTTCAAGTGAGGTTATTTTACCTAATTTCTCAGATTTATCCAGTAATTCTTGATTCTCGTTATCTGTTTTCTCTTCTATGAGATCAAATATAACAAATTCTTCACCGGATTCAGTTTTAATTATTGTATAACCGTCTTCTTTTGGTTCTGTTTCTTTTTTCTTTAGTTGCTTTAAGAGAATTTCTTCATTAATAATTTCAACTTCTAAATTACTTTTCTTGATAGTGTTGTAGAGTAATCTTCCTAAGCGCTCATTAGTTTCAAATCTCATTTCTATAAATGTTTCATGAAATATTTCTTCTGTAATTCTTGTTTTATCATGAATACGGGAAACCAAGGACATGCCTTCATTACTATTTGGTATTTTCAAATGAAAATAATATGTTTCAAGAATATTGAGAATTTCAGCTCTAAGTGTATCCATATTGGTTTCATCTTTCGCACTTATCATAATTGGTTGTCTTTTTAGTGCTGCTTTTACAATTTCCAGTTTTTCATCTCTATTTTGTGCGATATCCATTTTGTTTAGAACAGGAATTAGTGGAATTACATCGGCTTCAATTGCACCTAAAGTATTCATTGATGCCAGAACTTTCATCTTAATATTTTCCACTGAATCATTACAATCAATTAATAATAAGACTAAATCAGCTTCTGTTATTTCTTTTAAAGTGGCATAAAAAGCAGCCATTAAAACATGCGGGAGTCGAGAAATGAATCCAACAGTATCCGTGATTAATATTTTTCTTCCGTCTGCATCGAAACTTCTTGTTGTCGTATCTAAGGTTGTAAACATTCTACCACTTATTTCAACTTCAGCTTCTGTCAAGGCATTCATTAGAGTACTTTTTCCAGAATTAGTGTACCCTGCAATTGCTACTAAATCAAATCCCGTTTTCAACCTTCTTTTTCTTCTCAGATCTTTTGATTTCTTAATTAGCTCTAATTTTTTCTCTAATTTCTTTATTAAAACATTTCGAGATGTAACACTTCTGTGACTTTCAAAACGAGATCCGACTACTTTCTTTAATGCCGCTAAACGAATTTGAGTAAGTGCTTCTTGAGTTCCTGCTTTCTTGATAAATATCTCAAGAATAATTTCAAACCGATCAATGATTTCTACACGCCACATTTTTCTTAAATTATCTAATTGTATAGCATCTAGTTTATTCTCAATTATCACAATATCTGCTTGTAATTCTTTGATTCGTCCCTTGATTTGCTTAGCTTTTCCTTTACCAAATAAATACTCTGGATGCAATCTATCAGTTTTTTGAGTTACTCGATCAATGACATTATACCCAGCAACATATGCTAATTCAGATAATTCAGCTAAGTGATCTCCAGACTTTCTATCAACAATTACCTCAGTAAGTATGGCTCTTCTTTTTTGAATTTTACTTAACATAAGAGATCACTTCAATTTATTTCTTTAATTATTTTCAAGTGCAACTAAATAAAAGTTAGTTGGTAAATATCCTATTTTTATAGTTTATAAAACAAAGCAAATACAAGAATTTAATCATTAACTTGAAAATTAAAGGGATAATACTCATAACTATGAAGTTATTATCATGTTATTTGTTTAGAAAATTTAAAAACAGTCTATTGTGAGTTGGATTATTTGACTGAGGATATACACGATAAAAAACCAGAGGAAATTGAAGAACGACTCAAAGAATTAGATGAAATTCTCAGTAAAGATGAAAAAAATGTTTCTGCACTTTTAGAAAAATCCTCTTGCTTACGGCATCTTGATAAACATGATGAAGCAGTAGAAGTCCATGATATTTTACTAGCACTAAACCCTAAAGATATTGATTACTTATTTATGAAAGGTTTAGTGTTGATTGAAGCTTCTCGATTTGAAGAAGCATTAGAATACTTTGACTCAATACTCAAAATTGACCCAGAGCACCGAGATGCGCTGTTCAATAAAGGATTAGCTTTGAGAAAACTTGGAAAAGAAGCTGATGCCAAAGAAACAATGAAAAAAGCGTTAAAAACAAAATAATAAGAGTTTGAATTACTAGGTGTATATTTATAATTACTAATTTGAATTTTATAGTGCATGGACTGGATCAGAAATGGATGAACAAAATACTCAGAATTTTGAATCTAATATCGCTTCAAAAGTAAGAATTGCTCAAGACAAACTAGAAAATATAGTGAAAGAACTTGAGAAAATCGAGTATCCATTCTTTGATTTACCTACACAAATCAACCCAAGGAAAATTGCTGCTTTAGACGGTGGTGGTTTTTCTGAAGATTTTGTAGGTTTAGCAATAATACCATCACGTGCTGCAGGTGCTATCTTTGAGCAAAATAAAAATCCAATTTGGATTGAAGAAGATGACGTTGAAATTCTAACTATGGATGATGATCCCAGGAATTTTGGATCTCTATTTCGGGATTTACTCGAGGTGAATGTTGCTTTAAAGCTTGCAGAAATGAAACCGGAAATCCTTTTCCTTGATGGGTCCATAACTAATTTTGCTTACAAAGGTATTCCTCATAGTTTAAGATTTTACTTGGAAGATTTAGATAGTATTGATGAAGGATCATATATTGAAAAATTCTTTAGTCTTTATCAAAAATTCATTCGAGCAGCGTATAAATTAATCACCAAATGTATATTAAATGATATAGTTCTGGTTGGTGTATCCAAAGATTCTCGAGCTAATATATTGATTAAACATTTACACAAAGATTCGAAGAAACGACCACCAATTAATGATGTATCTTTAATCAATATTATTTCAAAAGGTAAAGCAGGATTTACTAAACCACTTAAATTTGCTCCTAAAATCAGTCCCGTACGACAAAAAGTTTGGAAAGCAGCAAACGTGTTTCAAGAAGATGAATTGCAATCTTTCTATCTTAGTTACTTCGTTTTAAAGGATGGAGCTCAGCCTATACGAGTTGATTCTCTTTTACCACAAAAAAAACAGTTAAAGGAAATTCAAGAAGCAATGGTTACATATCATGATGGGAATGGTTTCATTACACCTGCATATCTAACTCACAAAAAAGCTCACATGTCACAGGATTATGGTTCACGTATTGTAAATCTCGTTGTTGAAAAAATTTTTCATGAATCACCAGAGGTCTACAAAGCATTTCTGTCTAAAAGACGAAGAGATATTATTCAATAATCAGATAATATTATTCCTATTTGCTTTTACAAGTCACTATCGAAATATATTTTATGTACAAGTGAAAATATTACTACTATGCTTAAAGTGGGAAAGGATAAATCAAAAGTTATTCTGTTTTGTGGTTTATCTAACGCAGGAAAGACAACAATTCTCAATATATTTACAAAAGGAGACGTTTTCAAAACAGCTCCGACTTTAGGTGTCTCTCTTAGTACGCTCCAAGCTAAAGATATAAATTTTCGCATTTTCGATTTAGGCGGTCAGGAAAAATTCCGAGAAGAAGTAACTCCTCTTCTCCCTTTTGCAGATTTGATAGTTTTTGTTATTGACTCTGGAAATAAGAAGGATCTCAAAGAGGTTTCAAAAGAATTCAAAAGAATCCTTAGCAATACCCAGAAGAAGCTTGTTCCTATATGTGTTCTAAGACATAAAGCTGATCTTAAGAAAACCATCAAAGAAAGCACTTTGATTAGCAAGTTGGGTTTAAAAGGAGTTCTTAACAGATCCTGGGATATGATTAGTACAAGCGCTGTAACTCTCGTTGGTTTAAAAGAAGTTTATAGTTGGATTTTGAAGGAGGCAACAGGAGAAGTTCCTGAGTTCAAAGTGGATACTAAAAAAGAAGAAGAATACTCATTTCACTATCCTTGTCCAATGGTGAAGGTAATGGATGGTGGGGCTACTTATTGTTTGAATCAAGATCAATTTATTGAAACAGAAATGACTAGTTTTGGTTTTCATGATGAAGTTAGTAAAATGGTTTTAGAAATAATTCCTGATCTTCGTAAGGAATCCATGGATAATTCCGGCAAGGATATTTGTACAGATTTCTGTATTCTAAAGAATGGTGAGAAAATTCTGAGGTGTCCTGTAACCACTAAGCAAATTGTGACTAGGAATATCAAAGTCACTCATAAAAGATATGAAGATTCAGTTATATTATCACAAATCTATGGCGTTAAAATTGGTTCAGAGATCTGTCGTGAATGCATCTATAAGATCATTATTTCTCCGGACACTATTCTCAGTGAAGATGATATCAAGAGCTTGCAGAAATCAATCATTAAGAGTTGATTCTAACTATAATTTTCTTGGTATTAGATAACTTCAAATTTGAAATAAGTTAACAACATTATATGAATCAATAATTCCTGTGTTGTGCGATGGTAGACTTCTCTGAATTCTCTTTTATGTTAATTGATCTTGATTATAAAATAAAAGATACTGATAATTCACCAACAATAAGATTATTTGGCAAAACAAACAAAGAAACAGTAATTGTAACCATTAAAGATTTTCTGCCTTATTTCTATATTACACATAAAAAGGGAATTGAGGATTTCATCGAAAAGAATCCAATTGTTAGGAAATGGAAACTTCGCATCGAAGAAACCAGGAAAAAAAGGTATTTTGGGGGAGAAGAATTAAAGTTAATCAAATTATCTGGTTCTCATCCTGAACAAACTCCAACAGTTAGAACACGTTTTGAAGATGCAGGTTATGAAATACACGAAGCAGATATTCCTTTTGTAAAACGATTTTTATTAGATCTTGGTATACGTGGGTTGAATGTTCTTACTGTAAATTCATCAAATATCAAGAAAGAAAAGAACACTGTTTATATAAATGCAAGTTACAAGCAAATAAAACCAGCATCAAAAGAAGTTGTCAGTTCTGCCGATCATTTCTATAAACTAAAAATTATGGCATTTGATATCGAAATTGATCATCTACAAGAAACTATTCAGCATATACTGAGTAGCAAATCAAAAAGAATTGTGGCAATTTCTACTGTTTGGGGAACAAATCAATTTGATAGTAGAGGTAAAACATTCATTCTTCAGGGAGATACCAATCAAGATGAAATTAGAGTGATTCAAGAATTCATTGATGAAGTTAATAGCATTCAACCAGATGTCCTAATCACATTTAATGGAGATAATTTCGACTTTCCATATCTCTTGGCTAGAATGGAAAAAATGTCAATCCCCAATTCTTTGTTCTCAATTTTTCAAAATGATTCTGTCTTCTATTCAAATCGTAATCGCTGTTATAGAATCAAAGGACGAATTTCTTACGATATCTCACCTAGAACTTGGGGGATTCACCCAATATCAGGTAAAAAGGGTTTGGGAGATATAGCAGAAACTGTACTTGGGTATGGGAAAATCAAAATAGAAAAGTCCACTGGTGAATTATGGAGGTCAGGATTTTTACAGGGTAACAAAGCAGATCAAAAGAAACTTGAAGAATATTCCCTAACAGATAGTGAACTAACTTACGAATTAACTTGGAAATTAGGGGTTCAAGGATGGCTTGAGGTAATACGATTAACAGGTTATCCTCCAGGCGAAGCTCCAGGAAGTACAGAAAGAATCCAAGGTGAATTTGAACTTATGAGGTTCGCTAGAATACAAGATGTTTTGATACCTATGGCTCCAAATGATA
>DAOVPS010000044.1:0-17881 GCA_030629105.1 Candidatus Heimdallarchaeota archaeon | reverse complement strand
CTGCAGTTATTGACCTTTTTAGCGAACATCAACTCTATGACAACTTATGGGGAGATCGTATTTGGGTTAAATCTTATCAATTACATTTGGGTTTTGGGGGATTTACAAGTGATATAGCTACAGGTGATGTAGATGGAGATGGTCTAGACGAAGTGATAGTTGCTACAGATGATGATTATCTAGAAATTTATGATGACGCAAACCATAATTACTCTAATCGATCAATTCTATTTGAAAATCTTCCAGAACCAGTCTATGAAGACGGGGGTTACGACCCTTCAGCTTGGAAAATTGATTTTTTGAAAACTATAGCTGTGGGTGATGTGGATGGGGATGGCATAGATGAAATTGTTATTGCATGTTCTTTCCTAGGTGGTAGTATTACAGATTCGTTATTTGGAATAAATGTATATAATGCATATATAACAATTTATTTTTGGGTTTTTGATGCAGTAGAATGGGATTTTATTGGATCAGGTATTGAAGTTATTACAGCAAAATTCAGGCTTGATAGTCCTCTTTCAATGGAACCAGAAGTTGCTTTGGGTGATGTGGATGGGGATGGATTAGATGAAATTATTATAGGATACTGTTTTGGTGGATATTTAGCAGCGAAAGTAAGTGATATTCATATTTTTGATGATTTTAACCATGGATTTGCTAGGATTTGGGATGATATTCTTGAATTTGATTGCCAATATCCTAAAAATGAATTAAGTGGGATTCTCCAAGAAATTGACATAGTCTGTGGCGATTTTGACGGGGATAAAAAAGATGAGATAGCATTTGCTGCTACTCCCTATGATGGTTATAGGTGCGAAGCTGATTTGCTTATAATTGATGATTCTCTTATGGGTATAGTTGGTCAATATGGTGAAGTAGCGGAGCTGAGAATTGGAGGTTCAGATATTATTTGGGATGAATGGCAACAACGATTACCAATTGCATGTGGAGATATAGATGGTGACGGTAAAGACGAGATAGGAGTAACGAGATCTTTTATGTCGGATCGGCAAACAAGGGTACTGCAAATCTACGAATTTTCCCAAGGTAATTATACTCTAAGAAACTCTTTTAACTCTTCTGATTGGGGTTTTATTGATTGTATTTTTACAATGGGAGATGTGGATTGCGATGGGTTGGCTGAACTGGCTTTTTCAGGACGACATGGCAACTATGTTGTTGATGATGCAAATGCGGGATTTACTCATATCATGAATAAATCAGATGGAATCTTAGGATTACTTGCTTGCGGCGATTTTGATGGTGATGGTATGCGGTTGAAGTATACTGATGAAACATGGAGAAATACTGCACCACCAGGTTTGATAGTCGCATTAGCTGCTCCCCCAGTTTATACTGGTATAGTGCAAAATTATGACTAGAGCTGGTCAGCTTTTGGAAAAGCAGCAAGCACTAGCACAGCAATTATTACTGAAGTTGGTACTATAGTAAGTTCAACAATTTCATTTTCACAAACATTAAGCTATTTTGTTAATATTTTTAGTTTTTCATATACTCGTACTTGGGGTAGGGAATTTACTCTAACGAATACGAAAATAAAAACAGCAGTTCAAGCAATTAGTTATTCCTCTGGATGTTGGATAGATTCAGTTATTTATCACTCAACTGATTATCAATCTTATGAATATGAAATAACTCATCATCCTTTTAATACTACTTATATAGGTCAGTTCATAACTCTAGATATACCCTATCCGCCTAGTATTTTGAAAACTACTACTGATTATTTTGATTCACACTATAATCAAACAGTTCGTTTAGAAACATTCAATCACACAATTGGTCAACCATGGACTTATCCCGCCAGATATGAAATTTCTAATATATCATCAGAATGCTTGAATTCAGGAGAGCCAATCTCTGTTGGACAAGGTACCGGAAATAATGTCGTGACAATTGAAATCGAAGAAATTTATGAATATGGTATCACAGATACGCATTTTTCTGACTATTCAGTAGGAGGTTCAGTGGGATTCTTTGGATATACATATAGTAAAGGGCTTTCAAACTCAAAATGCTATGAAATATCTATGAGTGAATCTTGTATTTATGAGGGTAGTGTGGGAAATATAAGAAATGAAGCAAGATTTGAAGAACTCCAATATTCTTTTGGTATCTTTATCTATTATGTAACCCACTCGGATGGTTTTACCTATCAAGTGATTAATTATTACGTTGAAGGTGCCAAACCTTATTATCCAGCTAATATCAATGTCTTCTTCCTAAATAACTGGGAGTGGCTAACAGGTGTTGGTGGAGGAATTGTTGGATTAGCAATAATTATACCCACAAGTGTTGCTTTGGTCAAACGAAGAAAAGCAAAACCAAAAACAAAGAAAAAATCTACAAAAAAAACCGCTAAATGAACAACAAAAATAATAAGAATTTATCAAACCATTATCTTGAATTTATATTTAAAAAAAGAAATGAAAAATTATCTAATAATAAAGAAATAGAAAAACCAAATAAACTTGACATTGAAGATTTATTTGAAATCCCAAACTAAAGAAACTAATTCCCTATTAGAAACTAAGGATGAGATAATTATCGAGAATTAACAAATGATTCTCGATATTATAAAGGGATCTAATCTATTTATCAGGTATGGAATTTGAAAGGTAGTTCTGATTGCTTTTTATTGATAAATTTTTATAATCAAAATCAAATATATTTGTTAAATGGTTGTTGGATAACGTGACAGTTAAACCCAAATTAACACCTAAGCAACGGATAAAATTAACATGTGATCTTTCCAATACTGCTTTGTCAATCTTTCTTAGTAATTTGAAAAATCGATTTCCAGATATTAATTCACAAGAAAGGAAAAAGTACCTAATTGAATTGGTGAAAAAACGTGAACGAAACAGGCACTTTTGAGTCTTTAATAGTACGAACAGTTGAATGTTTGGATGAATCAAATATTGAGTATTGTATTGTAGGAGCAATTGCTGCTAGTTATTATGGTTCTGTCCGGTCAACTGAAGATTTAGATGTGATTAGTAATTTAGCAAGCACTGATATAAAACAGATAAAACACTTGGTTACTTGTCTTCGAACAAAAGATATTGATTTAATAGAAACTGATATGGTTCAAGGATTACAAGAGAAGAGTCACATTACCGCTTTTGATACTCAAACTTATTTCTATCGTATTGATTTTAAAGGAATCTATTCTTCACTTGATAGGGAGACCATGAACACCAAAGTACAAGTTACCATTCTTGATGATCTAATTATTTGGATAACCCCACCAGAACTGCAAATTATCGCTAAATTACTACCCGGAATGAGAAGTGAGAAAGATATTCTTGATGTAAAAAATATCTTGCTAACTTACAAAGAAAATCTAGATGATAAATTGCTTGTTGATTTATCAAGAAAATACAATGTTGAGACAGAGCTAAAACGTTTGTTCTAGAATTGTTCTTTAATTTTGAAATCACTGTCACGGTTATTACAAGTAAGAGAAAGGAATGAGAGAAAAATTAAAAACCAGTAATTGAACATTGCCATTATGAATACTGCTGGATACATTCTAATTGCTGTTTTTGGAACAATTCTATTATCGATTCTAGTAACAATATTATTCTTTAACATATGGTTGAGAAAAAGAAGGAAAGAATTAGCAAAAAATGGTACATTAGTTGAAACCTCAATGGGACTAGTTGAGTATTGGATGGAAGGAACAGGTCCAACAATTGCGATGTGTCATGGAGGACCAGGAGGTTATGATCATGGTCTTTTGCTTGCTCATCTTATTTTAGAGGGATATCAAGTTTTATGTTTTTCAAGACCAGGTTACTTACGTACACCAATACAACACAGTACGATAAAAGAACAAGCAGATTTACTCAATGCACTCTTAACTAAATTAGATCTACAGACTGTAGTTATAGTAGGTTTTTCTGCTGGAGGACCTATTGCATTAGAATTTGCTCAAAATTATCCTGAGAAAGTTAATGGTTTGTTGTTAGAAGGAGCTGTGTCCCGTGAGTTTATTCCTGCTGATGATGTTGAAGGATCACTTTTTGCGAAAGTCCTAATGAATCCTAGAATTCAAGATTTTATGTTCTTTATTATGATGGTAATATTTTTCAAATTAATGCCTTTAGCCATCATAAACATGGTATTAAAAGTGGAAACCACTCTGTCAAAAGATGAGAGGAAAGTGTTCCTAAAGTATGTAAAATCACATCCAGCTGATTTTGAATTGTTTAAGAAATTCATGGAAAATACTGCACCATTAAGTGACCGTGATATCGGATTAAAAAATGATCTTAGATTGTTTAGAACCATAGAACCTATGCAAACAAGCAATATCCGTTGTCCAACTTTATTAATTCACAGCCGACAAGATAATGACGTTAAATGGGAACATGCTGAGTATCTTATAGATTCCATTTCTCAAGCAGAGATTTTTGAGACATTTGGCGGTCATCTTATGTGGGTAGGACCAGATGCAGATGCAATAAGAAAGAAACGTATTATCTTTCTTGATAAACTCAGATAGGTATTATTGCAAGATTGATGTGAGTTACAGAATTATTTTAAACATCAACTATGAATTTTAATTCAGACTCCATATGAAGAAAAAAAATCAAATGCCAATTTTCTCTTCAAGTGTATCATCATTTGTTTTTCTGTTATTTATTATTTTGATAAGTAAAAGGGCAAATGGCATTAAAATTAGTATAAAAACAGCAATACCACCGATCAAAAATAAACCAGGAATTTCTTCTTGACCAAAGAGATCAATATTTGGGATAATTGATTCTGCAACTAATGGCGAAACAAACTGTCCTAAGTATAATATTGTGATAAATATACCAACTACTCTTCCTCTTAGTCTATCAGGTGTTGGTTGCAGTAACCAGGAGTTTATGTTTGGCATGAAAATCCCCCATCCTAATCCTGCTATTCCAGCACCTACCATAACCATCCAAAATTTAGTGGCAAATGATAAGAGGAGAAAACCACTCCCCACAAGAGTCATTGTAATAATAAAAATTAATTGAGTATCCAATGCTTTCTTGACGTATTTGAAGAAAAATGAAGCAATACCAGATGCTATGCTTGAGGTAGCTATTGCTAAACCAATTAGAAATTCACTTTCGATTGCAAAGGTTGACAAGTAGAAAGAGAATTGTGATGGAATAAAAAAGAAAACTATCATAATGAGAAACATAAGAGTATAGCTTAATAATCCAATTTTTATTGGAAAACCAGCATCTTCCTCTATTACAGCATCAATAGATTCTTCTTGTTCTTCTTCTTTTTCATCAGTTCTTTTAGGTTCAGGAATGAATGCAATAATACCAGGAAGCATTAGTAAAGACAAGAAATAAACAAGAAATGCATAGTTCCAAGACAGATTACCTAACGCCCCACCAAGTAAGACAAATAACGCTCCACCAAATGACATAAGTGTTGACTGGAATCCAAGTACTTGATTTCGTTTTTCGCCAAAATAAAAATCACCAATAAGAGTAGTGCAACTTGTCATTATACCCGCTACTGCAAAACCTAGTAAAATCCTACTTGCTAAGATTATGTAAATGTTCATTGCATAAAATCCAACTGTACCAAATAATGCATAGAGAACAGTTGTAACTACTAAAACGAGCTTTCTACCGAATCTATCAATGATTATGCCAATAAATGTTGCACCGACAGCAATAGATAACGCAGTCACAGAGAGAACTAATTTTGATATTAGATTGATATTTGGAATATGTGAGAAATGGTCAGCCATCTCTTTAAGTATGGGTGCAATTGTTGCACCAGCCATAACAGCTAATGTTCCGGAAAGCAGAATGAATAATTCTTGCAGAAATGATTTAGTTTTCTCTTTCATTAGAATTCAGTCAAATGATAACTACACAGTAATTTAATCTATTTATTTATAAAAATTGAAGACTAATTCCTTCTTCTCATATAGACAGCAATAGTTCCTAGTGTAAATAAAGCTATTAATCCTATGAGCCATTGAATTGTAACTTTTTGAGTACTTCTGGAATTCAATAATACAAGATCAAAAATTTCTTCTTTACCATCACTGATAGATTTTTCGTAAAGCTTCATTCTATCCAAATAACCCCATGCCAAATTATAACTGATTTCAGAAATCCTATCAAGTTCAAAAGATTCATCAGATCCTAAAACCACTCCTTCCTCATGATATTCCCAATTCATGATAAAGAGATCTTCAGTTATTTTTACTTCAAATAAACCACTGTCATTATTGTATTGTTGAGGTTCTAGTTGGTCTAATAAATACTCGAATAGGTTATCTATACTATCAGTTGCAGACTCTCTGTGTGGAGGTAACAAGTAGCCAGGGGGTTTTTCAGGTGTTGAATGTCTTCCAGGCCCACTACTCATCTCATCAAAAGGATCTACGAAATATTCTACTACAGCGGGAATAGCTCCAAGGTGAACATCATTAAGATAATGATCAACCCAAGATTGAGTGGTATTTTGTAAAGAATCATAACCAGATAGAGTTAATTCATCAGGATCTGTTTTTACTACGAATTTAATCTGATCTCCTTCTTCAACAAAAGTTTCTGATATTATTTCCCATTCAAAATCATCTTCTTTTTCGAATTTTGCTACGTCCCATACTAATTCCTCTCCGGGAACAATAAAATCTGAATATGTATAAATTGCACCATTATTGATGACAAGGTTAAGATTTGCACTACTAACAGCAAATGATAGAAATGATATTACTATCAAAACAAAGAGGATTTTCTGTTTACCACGCATTTTACATCATTCGCTTTCTTATTCGATTACTAATTTAATTAACTTTAGATTTTGATTCAGCTTTTCTTCTTGCTTCAGCTATTTTCGAAAACAAATCACTAGAAGTTAATGGAGGAATTCTAGGATTCTCTTTGAGAATGAGAGTTATTGCATCTTCCGGACAGTCAATGAGACAATTGCCACACCCTATACACCTCTTTTGTTCTATGACCGCAAATTCGCTTTCCAGAGTTATTGCATCCATTTGACATCTTTCTACACAATTACCGCAACCACTACATAGCTCTTCATTAACTACTGCTTGATAATTACTTGAAGCGTAATCTGCAGGATTTGGTATTTGTTTTAACTCAGCTAAACCTTCACAACAACAAGTACAACAGCTACACACAAAGATCATTTCTTGTGAATTACTTAATTGAAAAATCAATCCATCTTCTTCATTCTTTTTCAAGTATTGAAGAGCTTCTTCTTTAGTTATCTCACGACCGTATCCTTGTTCTACGTACATCTGACCCATTTCACCCATTGCCATACAGACTTCTCGTCGGTCAGTTGCTTGACAGGGTTCATTTTTTAGATCTTTTGATTGTCGGCAAACACAATTCATTTTTGCGAAGAGACCTTCTGATTTTTCGAATTGAATCTTAATGTCATCATACTTGATGATTGGGTTTTCATGTTTGATTTTTATCCCTACAGGTATAGTTCGTAATTGACCTACTCCAATGTCTCTATTTGCTGGCCAAAAAGCTTCTGCCTTATATTGATCGAGATCTTTTTGAAATTCTTCAGTTAGTTTATCCACTTGAAATTCATAAATCCCAATAATGAGTAAGGCATTTGTATAGATTTTCTTACCATCTTTTGTGACCCCCGCAATTGCTCCATTCTTTGCCATTTTGTCCAAGTGTTGTCCTACTTCCTCTTTAGAAAATCCCAAATGCTTTACACGATCGAAAATCGTCTCTATTGTCTCACTCATATCCAATATTCCTGGATAACCGCATTTAAGAACTAGAGCAATTTCAGCTTCTTCTGGAGTGAATAATTTCTTTAATAATCGAATTTCTACTCCTGACTCTGTTGCTGGAAATCGCATTGGGAAACTATCAAAATGCTCTTGTAATCGTCTAAAAACATCCACAGTCAAGCTAACCACCAATAAAGATAAGCTAAAACGAAGGTTGTATCAAAAAAACGTTTCTCAGAAATTCTCATGGAAAAATAATATGGATTAGTACTAAAGATAAAGAACTAATTTCTTATTATTTATAAATGGGTTAGGAAAATGGAGAAAATTAAACTTGGAAAATCAGATCTAAAAGTCTCACGAATAGGTTTAGGAACACTAGCTTTTGGTCATAAATCTAAAGGAATACAAGACAAAGAACAAATCTATGATTGTTTAAATTTCGCATTAGATAATGGTATTAATTTAATTGATACAGCTGAGGAATATGCTGGTGGATTGACAGAAGAGCATATTGGTAATGTACTAAAAGACCGAGGAGATAGAGAAGATACTGTTATAGTAACAAAAGTTTCTCATATAAACTTACATTATAAAAATGTTATAAAATCAGCTAATCACAGTCTAAAAAAATTGCAAACAGACTATATTGATGTTTACTTGGTTCATTGGCCTTTTTGTTATTACCCAATATCTGAAACAATGAAAGCTATGGATCAATTATTGGAAGAGGGAAAAATTCGATATGTTGGATTATCTAATTTTCATAATGCATTAGTACAAGAAGCCATGGATTGTTTAGAAAATGGAGAGATAGTTGTTAATGAAGTTGAATATAATCTACTTGAACGAAATATCGAAAAAGAAATAATTCCATTTCTGAAACAAAAAGGAATGTCTGCCTTAACTTATTATCCCTTAATGAGTGGGTTTTTAACAACTAATTATGATAAAAATTCCACCTTTCCTGAAAATGATTTTCGTAATCAATATGAGCTCTTTCGACATAAGGAGAATTTTGATAGATCACAAGAATTATTCGAAGCTCTGAGAGAAATTGCTGCAAACCATGACGTCAGTCCTTCAGAAGTGGCAATCAATTGGTTATTAAAAGATAAAGAGGTTATCCCCATCCCAGGAGCAAAGAAAAGAAGCCATATTGAAAGCAACATTCATGCAACTGAATGGCGAATGACAAAAGATGAAATCAAACGATTAAATACTATTACTGATAATCTTGAGATTAATTTGGATTGGTTCGATAGAGTTAGACCGAAAGAATAACAACAAATACAGATACTTAAGAATTGGTTTTAATAAAGAGAAAAAAAATTAGAAAGGAGATACGGATAACTGATTTCTCCTTATCACTTTTCTTCATGATAATAAAAGCCATTGCTATCTAGTTTTTTAATTCCTTGAGCTACTAAATCACGATATTCTGATATACGTTTGAAATGTAAATCATTCGGACCAAAAATTCCTTGAGAACCAAAAAGAAGTATAAAGTAAAGTGAATGAAGAAACAATCGAGAATTGACTCGAGCATTCAATCGTACATTAAAAGTACTTGGATCTAGTTTCCAAAGGTTCCATATAATATCTGAAAATGGACTAATAATCTGTTGTAACCATTTTTCATAATCTTCCAATGAAAGTAGGTTTCTCATCCAAATAGTAGCAACTACCCTACAAAGACGACCATCTTCATTAGTAGAGAAAATTTGGTTGGTTGGATGGACAAGCTTCTTTGCTAGAGCGTCTAAGATTTTAATATGCTCATTTTTCTTTGAATGTTGATTATTCGCAAATTGTCTAAAGAGATCACCACAATGAGCAATCGAATGAGCCCAACTTTTATCATCTAAATACCCTCGAAAATCTTGTTCTCCTATGAAGAACTCAATTGTTTTATCAAGCCATTTATTCAAAAGATCAGATGTCAAAAATGATTTTCGTCCTTCAATCTTTCCTTCTGAAAATATTCGATCAGCATTAAGAACACCACAAAATGTTAGAGCAGAAAATGATCGTAAAAATACACTATCAGTCTCTGATTCTCCAAGTCCAACAAATAAATTTGTAGCCATCCGATTTCCAAGTGCCAAAAGCTCTGAGTCACTGTATAAACCTTTAGCGCACCATTCATAGAGAATTTCAAAGCTTTTATCTCGAATATCAAGTTCGATAGATCCTAAATTAGCTTCCAATTCTGAGGTAATTTTTTGAAGATCTGCTCTATCAGGAAAATCATAATCATTTTCTATAATTGATAGTATTTCTGAAAGCTTCATATTTTATCAAATAATCAGTTTTACAATATATAAAAATAATTAAGGTTAGTCTATATATTACTGAAGAATGAAATCAGTGTAGTGATGCAAGAAAAATTGATTTTAAAATTTGTACTAGTAACTAAAATCGAATCTTTCATGCTTACCATTTCGACAATCCAAGTAAAATACTTCTTCAGCTGAATTTTTCACAAAACTAATTGACTCTCTTGGTGATATATGTGGGGCTCCTTTACTTGCTATAAACTTGTAATCTTCTTTATGCTGTAGTATTTGCATTGAATTAGCTGGGTTAGAACTACAGGGATCTATTAAAACTAGATTAGAGTTTATTTGACCAAATAATTGTGGACTGTAATTTGTTTCATAAAAACCAATTATATCATTGAGATCTGGGGCATCTTCTGAACTTTGCAATAAATTACCTTTAAGCATATTCAAAGAATGAATCAAGGTGCATAATCCCCAGAATAAATCACCAACTGGGCCGTTGGATTGATTTGTTAGAAGCACAACTATTACTTTACTATCTTTCACTAATCCTGACATTGTTCTAAATCCTGGATGACCACCTATATGATAAATTATTCCCGCTTCAGGATTTTGTGATAAACCAAATCCTAGTCCCATGTTCTCATTATTCATTCTGAATTGTATACGCTGCATTTCACGTTTAATGTGATCTGGAAAGAGAATATCGTTTCCCATTATATGTCCTTGAAAGAATTTGATTAAATCTTCAACATTACTACTTAATCCAGCAGCAGGTTTCATAATTCCTAAAGGTATTTGTTGAAAGCTCTCTCTTTTCTTTCCGGGATATTTTATTTTGTAACCTATTGCATGCTTGTCTCTATTGTCTTCATCAAGGTCTGTATAGGTATTTTTCATTTCTAAAGGATTCAGTATTTCATTTTGTATATAATCGTCATAAGTTTGATTAGTGACAGCTTCAATTACCAAACCTAATAGTGCATAACCAAAATTAGAATACTTGACTGTTTCACTTGTTTTAAAATAACTTATACCTTGTTTCACTTGTTTTTTTAGTAATTTTAAGTCAAGTAAATTCTCAAGACTGTCGTTTGCGATATCTCCATCAGAAGTTATACCACTTGAATGAGTTAATAAATGACGTATTGTTATATTCGGAAGATTCTCATCATTTTCTGATACGAACCAAGGCAGATATTTTACCACTTTATCATCAAGAGATAATTTTTCTCCAAAAACTAATTTCATTATAGCTGTTGCAGTGAATAATTTGGTATGAGAAGCAATATGAAATAAGTGTTGATTGTTTAGTTTTGTTTTAGATTCCAAATCAGCATAGCCATACTCTTTCTGGAGAACAATTTCATCCTCAATGAAAACTCCAACTGCTAATCCTGGCAATTCATTTATGTAAGTTTGATAATCAAGCCAATTATCTATAATCTCAGAAGCTTCGTTGATTACTGTTTTTAAATCATTTTTTTGCATGTATTTCTTCTCCTACAATTTTTAAGGGAACTTGAAGCCATCCGAATCCCTGTTGCTATTGATTCTGAAATATTAAAAGAACAATTATTACTCTTGATAATAAACTATAAGAAAATAAAAAGTTCAGGATTCACTTCTTTAGTAGGTTCTGAGCAAATCTTTCAGCATTTTCAAGGTCTTTAGCATTAGGCCTACCTTTATTCATTCCCCCGAAAAATTTCAAGAAGCTGTTAGTATTAAAACCTCTACAATTAAATTCATCAACAATCTCGTAACCTTTTGATTGCAGTTTTTTCCTAATTGTCTTGTGATTACTGCTTTTCTCAGCTATTGCGCTAGTGGAGAAAATGAAAGCTTTCTTGTTGGTAACTTGTGGTAGTTTATCTGCAAAATTTAGGACCGATTTATACAGACTTTCACCATATATTCCAGAACCGAATCCGACCAGATCATAATTTTGTATTTCTTCTGGATTTGCTTCTTTTGGTGTTATTACTTTTGCTTCAAGAATTTTAGCAATAACGGCTGCAATTTTTTCAGTATTATTATGATGATATGAATAGAGAACTATTAGTGATTTCATAAGCACCAAATCATTTCATTCTTTATTCATAGAATTAGTATTGGGATATCCTTTTTTATTCCACAATTGCATCCCACCATTTAAGCTTTTAACATCTTTAAAACCATCTTGGATCATTATCTCTGCTGCAATTAAAGACATTCCTCCACCACCACAAACGGTTACAATTGGTTTGTCTTTATATGGTTGAAGACGCTTTAAATAACCGATTAGTTTACTAGTATGAATACGCTTTATACCTGGGATTAATCCATCTTCCCCAGTCATCCGAAGAACGTATATTAGTATAGGCGTTTGATTAGATTCCATAAGATCATTTAACTCATCAGGGGTAATTTCAGGCACATGCCACTTCCCAGATCTAACTCTAGTTACTATTATTTTCATGAAAGTATCTACAAGATATATTAATCTAAATCTCGTCAGCAATTTTCTTTTCATTTACGAAACACCAATGAATACAAATTATACCCGGAAAGATTTCATCTATTTATGATCTATAGTTAATACCACACTTCCTTTTTTGAGCCCCTTTTCGATATAGCTATGAGCTTCAGCAGCTTGTTCCAAAGGAAAGCGTTTATCTATGATTGATTTTAGCTTTCCTGCTTCAATTAACTCTTTGAGGTAAATCAAATCTTCACTCTTTGGGTCAAGTAACCCAATTATTGCTCTCTTGCTGCTTGTCAAGTGAAGCCATGGTATTCGTAAAAGTTTCGGTAACCCAAAAGTTGTAAAAATATAGTATCCATTTTTCTTTAGTGATTTTCTACTGCCTAAAAATGGACTCTTGCCTATAGTATCAAAAATAACGTCATATTTATCATCGCTTTGGGTAAAATCCTCTTTCTTGTAATCAATTACTCTATCGGCTCCCAAAGATTTTACTAGTTCTACTTTCTCAGTACTACAAACTCCAGTAACCTCTGCACCAAAGAACTTAGCAAGTTGTACGGCATAATGACCAACCCCACCAGAAGCGCCAAAAACAAGTACTTTTTGTTCTTTCTGGATATTTCCTTTTCTTAGGAAATACAATGCGGTTAATGCTCCATATGGAATAGCTGCTGCTTCCTCGTAGGTCATATTAGCTGGTTTAGTTGTAACTACACCATCTTCAGGAAGACAAATGTACTCAGCATATGTACCCAAATCCATCATAGAGAATCCTAAAACTTGATCACCTTTCTTGAAGAGTTTAACATCTTTTCCTACTGCTTCAATTTCACCAGCTAGCTCCATCCCAAGTATAGGTTTCTTTGGTTTTCTAATACCAGATGATATTCGACTTAAAAGCCTAAACCCAGGAGGTGCTGTACAACTTCTCGCCCAACAATCATATTTTGTTACTGTTGTTGCATAAATTCTAATTAGAACCTCATTGGTGTTGGGTGTAGGTTTTTCTACTTCTTTGAGTTGAAGAACCTCCGGTGGGCCGTATTTTTCATATACAATTGCTTTCATAATTATTCAACCACAGTTATTACTACTTTCCCATGAGTGCCTTCTTCATAATATCGGATTGCATTTGCTACATCACTTAATGGGAAACGTTTGCTTATAACAGGTACGACCTTTCCAGCTTCAACAAGCTCTTTCAAAATATACAGATCCTTAGCGTTCTTTTTACCCATGAATGAAGCGACTTTTTTACTCCCAAACATTGAAATTATAGGACCTAAGAACAGAGAATTTGGATTCCATCCAGCAGCAATGTAAATTCCCTTTGGATTCAATGCGCGTTTATAAGCCTTAATCGAGTGACTTACTGCAATGTCAAAAATCAAGTCATAGCGCTCTTTACTTTTGGTGAAATCTTCTTGAGTATAATCAATGACATGGTCTGCTCCAATCGAGTGTACTAATTCTAAATTAGTAGTACTGCAAACGCCAGTAACTTCAGCTCCGAATGATTTGGCAATCTGCACAGCAAACACACCTATACCACCTGACGCACCATTAATCAAAACCTTTTGACCTGACTGAATCTTTCCATGATTACGAAGACCCTGCAGGGCGACGATTGACGCTTGACGTATGGCTGCTACTTCCTCAAATGACTTATTGGTTGGTTTCAGTGCTATTGCGTTTTCAGGAACTGATACATATTCTGCAAAACCACCCCAGTTATCCGAACCTAAATCCCCGTATACTTCATCACCAGGTTGAAACTGTTTTACGTTGCTGCCAACAGATTCAATCTTTCCTGAAATGTCAGCTCCAAGTATCTTGTTTTTTGGTTTGAACAACCCCTGCCATAAACGTCCTAAGTAAGGCTTACCTCTAACAAAACCCGAATCAGAAAAATTTACCGCTGAAGCATGAATTTCTATCAGTACTTCATTGTTCTTGGGAGTAGGTTTTTCTATCTCTTTTAATTCAAGAACATCTAATGTTCCATATTTTTCATATACAATTGCTTTCATCATTAATCCTCAATTTTATTATTTCTTATTAGTTACTACAGTTATTACTACATTTCCCTTCTTATGACCAGCTTCAACATACCTATGAGCCTCGACAATCTGTTCCATCGAATAGCGTTTGTCTATGATTGTTTTGAGCTTTCCTGCTTCGATAAGTTCTTTGAGAAAAATTATATTTTCAATCTTTTCTTTGCCACCGGAATCTTTGTCAACATCAAGGTAAATTCCTGTCTTTTTCAGTAATTTTTTACATTGTGAAGAAGAAGTCTTGCTTACAGCATCAAAGATAACATCATATGTTTCTTCGCTTTGTGTAAAGTCTTCTTTTTTGTAATCAATGACTTTATCGGCTCCAAGAGATTTTACCATTTTTACATTAGTTGTACTGCAAACCCCAGTGACCTCTGCACCGAATGATTTGGCAAGTTGTACTGCAAATGTTCCTACACTTCCTGAAGCTCCATAGATCAAAACTTTTTGTCCTTTCTGGATGTTTGCTTTTCTAAGAACAATCAATGCGGTAGCTCCTCCAGTAACTACACCTGCAGCAGCTTCTTCATAGGTCATATTAGTAGGTTTTATTGCTAGTATACCATCTTCAGGCATGCATTTGTACTCAGCATAACCACCAAAATCCTCTGAAAAGGTAGAAGCAAAAACTTGGTCTCCTTTCTTGAACAGTGTTACATCTTTGCCAATTGTTTCAATTTCTCCAGCTAATTCCATCCCAAGTATAGCTCTCTTTGGTTTTCTAAAACCTAAATACATTCGTGCGAAGAGCCATTGCGCGCGAGGAACATCGAATTTTCGCATTCTCACATCGCCTCTATGTACTGTTGTCGCATGTACTTTAATCAGTACTTCATTGTCTTTGGGAGTTGGTTTTTCTACTTCTTTAAGTTGAAGAACTTCGGGTGGGCCATATTTTTCAAATATTATTGCTTTCATCATTTCATCTAACCTTCAAAGGTATTTTGCATGTTTAATTTAAGTAATTTATTGGTTGATAAAATGAAGTTGAGCGATGTAAAATTATACACGCTCAGATTCTAGGAATAAACTTCATCTTCTTTTCTTTCTCTCATATAATAATATACCAACAATATATATTACAATACTAATAGCTAGAAGTATTCCAAGTCTAAGCCATATTTCTGTGTCAGTAAAAGGTGTTCCAGCGAAAAGTAAGCCAAAACCTCTAGTAGCATACCAACTTGGCAAAGCCCATCCTATACCTTCCATTCCCATAAATCCTGGAGGAATAAAGCTACCAAATATCTGTTGGGGTACAATAAAAATAAAAGCTAATCCACCAGCTGCACCAGCAGTTTTGGCAAAGTTTGCTGTAATAAGACCTAATCCTACAGAGCAAAAGGTGAAAATTACCATAAAAACAATCACCAATAAGATTCCGACAAACTTGCTTCCTAATGAATATCCAGTACCAAAGAAAATAAGTGGGCGATATCCAACAGCGACAGCTATACCTAATCCTATTACAAGTTGGATAATTGGTTTAATCGTATAAGAAATCATTTGGCTTAAGATATATTCTGCGGTTGTTAATGGAGTTGTATTGATTCTTTTTTGTATGCCTGTCTCACGTTCTCCTGCAACACCAGCAGCAACATCATATATTGTTAATAAGCCAGAATATGCAAGAAGACCTGGGAGCATAATTTCGAATACAGAGTATGTTTCTGATTCATCCCATCCATAATTATTGCTCATAGTCAACCCGAAAATTAGAATAAGTGCAGGTGCTAAAAACGTTGTAAACACTAAAACTAATGGATCCATTACTTGTCTTGTCATCTCCATCTTAACGAGGGTAAGAATTCTTTGTGGTTGCATCATTAAATCCCCTCCAAAATACTTCTACCAGTTATTTTCAAGAAAACTTCTTCCAGATTTTTCACTTGATGTTCAGCGATTAATTCTTGTGGAGAACCCATGGCAATTATCTCTCCATAATCCATGATTGCTACTCTATTGCACAGTACCTCTGCTTCTTCGATATAATGGGTAGTTAGAATAATGGTATTTTTTTGGTCTTTTTGTCCTTTAAGGAAATCCCAGACCTTTCGTCTATTTCTAGGATCCAATCCTACAGTTGGTTCATCCAAGAAAAGAATGTCAGGTTCGTTAATTAACGAAATAATTAAGCTTAATTGTCTCTTCATCCCACCGCTGTATCCTCTAGCTAATCGATTCCGAGCGTCATATAATCCTAACAACTTTAGCAGTTCTTCTCCGCGTTCAATTGTTTTGTCTTTTGGCATCAAATACATATTTCCGAAAAACTTGATGTTCCCTAAACCAGAAAGAAATTTGTATACAGCTGCTTCTTGTGGACAAACACTAATCATTTCTTTAATCTTTTGAATCTCTGTTTCTACATTGTATCCACTTACAAACGCATTCCCTTCGGTTGGTAAAAGTGCACCCGTTAAAATGTTTATAGTAGTTGTTTTTCCAGCTCCATTAGTCCCTAAAAGTCCGAAAACTTCACCTTTTTCAACGTGAAACGATATTCCATCAATTGCTTTAACATCTTCCATCCCGCGTTTCCCTTTGAAGTGTTTCTTTAGGTTCTTCACTTCAATGGCGTTTTTCTCATCGAAACTACTTGACGTCTCAATTTTATTATCATCATTTTCTTCTGTAACGGTCATTTTTTTGAAACCAACCACCATTTTATTCTGCATTTTTACACTTATGAATTTTATGTGTTCCAATATGTAAAAGTAATAGAGATGAACTTCTTCTTATTCTAAAAAACTTTATTTATACCGTTCTTCATTACATCTTGGAGGGTGTTTTAACTAACACGTTAAAAAATTCTTATTATAAAATATGGAGGAAGTTATTTGAGAAAAAAAATTATGATTGGATTTATAGGCATATTTCTTTGTATAATGATCCTACAAACTTCACCTATTAGAGGTGCAAATTTTAAAATTGATGATGCTACTGCAGATCTAACATATTACAATAATTCAACACAGGGAAACCCTGGTGCGGGTGTTCATGATGAAATTGATATTGCCTCTGTAGAAATTGACGGTGTATCAATATCAATTACTTTTGTTGCAGAACCGAATAACTCTGCAGGTTATGAATATTCATTTCGCATCTATTGGATTGGTGATGATTTTCTTGGGAACTGGACAAAAGGCACATGGTCTGATACACATAATCAAGTCCATACTGGAATTGAAGATGGCTCAGGGGTAGAAATTGTTGATGAATGGGCTTATGATGTAATAGATCCAGTTGGTGTAGGTTTAATTATACCTATATACAATACATCATTAATCCCAACGATATT
>DAOVPS010000138.1:0-9068 GCA_030629105.1 Candidatus Heimdallarchaeota archaeon | reverse complement strand
TAGGACTAATTCCCCAAGAACCATATCTGTTCACTGCATCTGTTTACGACAACATAAAATATGGAAAACCAGATGCCACAGATGAAGAAATCTACAATATCTGTCAAATGATTGGTGCTGACACTTTCATCCAAGCCTTACCAGACGGTTATAATACCATGGTTAGAGAAGGAGGAAAACAACTCAGTGCAGGTCAAAGACAAATAATTACAATTGCAAGAGCAATGCTTTCCGACCCTCAAATACTCATCCTCGACGAAGCAACTTCTCGACTAGATGCTTATTCCGAGTCATTAGTTCAAGATGCTCAAAGAAAACTCTTCAAAGATAGAACAACCTTTGTTATTGCTCATCGATTATCTACTATACATGATGCAGATAAGATTGTCGTTTTTGAAAAAGGTGAATTAATGGAAATAGGTACTCATGATGAATTAATGAAAAGTGATGGCATTTATGCTGATCTGTATGAGACATACTACAGTTTCCAAGGTATTGATGCAATCGATATTGAAGCTTTCTTAGAAGAAGATGAAGAAGAATTTGACTTGTCGCCACAAGCAATGTTGGCTTCAGGAAATATTGACCCTGAGAAAATCAAGAAAATGGTTGCAGAAGGAAAACTTCCACCTAAAGCATTAGAGCACCTTAAACAAATGCAAGAATCTGGTTCATCTGAAATGAAAGCCAAAATGGTGAAGAAAAAGAAACATCCTCCGCATTAGATACAATCATTTAAAGCAACAAAATTATCTTGTTGCTACTTTTTCCTTTTTTTTCCACTATAATGAAATCACATAGAAAACATTAAATTACTCTCTCTAGTTAATAATCGAAGTCGACTGCTTCGAGCATTACCAAAGGTGGAAAAAGCAAAACATGTCCAATGAATCTGTTCTCTTAGTTTATCCTCCAAGTCAGTGGGGATACATCGATCGTTTCTGTCAACCTTTAGGCGCCTTGACACTTGGGAGTATTTTGAGAGATGCAGGAATTAAAGTAAAGGTAATAGATCTTTCCGGTGAAGGTTGGACCCCACAACAGCTGTATGCTCATATGAAAGAAGAAGATTATACTCATGTTGGAGCTACTATTTTAACACCATTTAGAGACATTGGTTATGGAATTCTAAAAGCTGCAAAAAAAATCAATCCTGATGTTGTTACCTTAGCTGGTGGACCTCACGTTTCATTTTTCAAAGAGAATGTTCTAAAGGAGTATCCCGGACTTGATATTGCTGTTTCAGGCGAAGCTGATCTAGATATAGTTGATATTATTCAAAATCCTAAGAAGAAATTCTATGATCTTGGTTGTGTTGAAGACATTGATGCTCTGCCAATACCTGATAGAAGTCATGTAAGGCATATAGAATACAATGAATTAGCAGGAATCTACATGGATGATTCTGCCAGTATGAAGTGGATAAGAGGTAGTCCTTGGAGAAAATGCCGGTTCTGTAGTCGTAATGAGTTAACATTAAAGCATCGTCGTAGAAGTCCGGAGAAAATTATCGAGGAAATTGCAATCATACAACACGAGTTGAAATATAAAAACATCCTTGTCGTTGACGATAGCTTGGCATTAAATACAAAATTCTCTAAAACAATTCTACGAATGAAAATCAAAGAAGGATTAGATATTCCTTTCTGGGCCTTAGCTCGAGTAGACCAAATTGATGAAGAAGCATTTCAATTAATGAAACGAGCAAATTGTAGTGGTTTACAAGTTGGTATAGAATCAATAGTACCTCGAGTAATTGACATGTATAAGAAAGCTCCAGGGGATCCAAAAGAATGGTTCCACAAAGTTGATCGAACATTAGAATTAGCAGATAAATATGATATTATAATGATTGGTTCTTTCATTGTTGGTGGACCTACAGAAACAGCAAAAGAAATGCAAACTAATGTAGATTATTTACGAACTTCTAAGGTAGATATTGTTCAACCGTTTGCTTTCCAATATGTCATTGGTTCTGAGTTCTGGCATGAAGCTGTGGATAGTGGGCAACTCAAACCTGATGATATCTATGCTTACAATGATAAGAAGTATGGAACATCACCTTATACCGCGAAAGAACTATTCGATAAAGTCTTAGAAGCAGAGGATCTTATAAATGGGCCAATTCTCAATCCTGGAAGATATGTTCGACTAGTTGGGAAATTTATCAAGCAGAAGAAATGGCGAGTTATCTGGAAAAACATACTTCAATTGCCTAAAATAATTCAAGGACTACTTCTCGAGCATCCCTATGATATTGTAATTGAAGATGAATTAAACGATTAATCTTCTAATGTTATTCCTAATTCTGTGACTTCTTGGAATAACTTTTAATTGGAAGGAAATGATGTTATTTTTGATAGAATATTGAGGTTTTCCAATGGAAGAAGGTAAACTACCCCTTGATTTACTTGATAAGATAATTGGGGACTTTGATACTTTACCAGATAGTGTTATCCAAGGTCCACAAGTAGGTGCAGATGTTGCAGTAATCGATTACCAAAAAGCAATAACACAGGCACAGACTTTCTACCAAAGCAAAGAGAAAGTCTTTCTAGTTTACAAAACTGATCCAATTACTTTTCCAACGCCTAATCCTGGGAAATATGTTGTTATTGTGAATGCGAATGATGTAGTTACAAGTGGAGCTATTCCTTTTGGTTTTAATGCTACAATCATTCTTCCTATTGGAAGTTCAACAAAAGATGTTTTAAACATCCAGCAAGGAATTCAACAAGAATGTAAGAAAAACAATATCATTATTCTTGGTGGTCATACTGAATTCTCCTCTTCTGTTTTTACACCGATTATATCCGGAGCTATGCTTGGTTTTGTTCCTAAAGATTACTATGTTCCTCGAGAGATTAATGAAGGAGATGTTATGCTTTGTGTTGGTTGGTGTGCGAAGGAAGGAGCAGGAATAATCGCAAATGAAGGGTTTAATGAACTCAGTAAGCACATGGGCAAGTCTTTATTGGATATATTAATCAAACTTGGGAAAGATATTTCCGTTGTTGATGTTGCACTGAAAATTAATAAGAAAAACCAACCAGGACTCATGCATGATGCTACAGAAGGCGGGGTACTAGGAGCAGTTTATGAAACAATAGCTCCCTCAGATTTTGGTATAAAGCTTCATTCAGAAAAATTCCCACTGACAAATGAAACAATAAAGGTTTGTAAATTATTAGAGGTTGATCCACTAAAAGTAATCTCTTCTGGAACTTTACTAGTTATAACTTCTGAATCAAAAGCCAAGAAAATCAAAAAGGAATCCACTAAAGAAATCCCAATAAAAATTGTTGGTGAAATATGTTCTAAAAAGAATGGAATTACTTTAGATGGAGAAAAAATACCTCCACCTGGACCTGATGCTATTATAGAAGCTTTAAGAAAATTAGAAGAAGGTAGTTTGTAAATAAACTAACCTTCAAATTTAATATCTAATCTAATAATCGTTTTTGTCCTTCAAGTTTCTGAATTTTAGTGATATCTTGAGAGACTTCTAAACAACCAAGGTATTTGCCTTCTTTACTTCGTACTGCGAAGTAACGAATGTGTATCTTTAGATCTTTGATATTGATCCAGAATTCTGCTACATCTCGTTTTTTCTTTCGGAAATCATCAAGAATTTTCTTAACGACATGTATGCTTTTTTCTGGGTGACAAAGATGCACATCACGGCCAATAACAGCTTTTGTTCTTAGGAAAATTCGTTCTTCTCCTTTACTGAAGAAAACTACTTTATCGTTTTCATCAACAAAAGTCATGTCTACAGGGATGCTATTGATGATTGGTTCAATGAATTCAATTGGTACAGGACCGGTTTCAAATTCAATAACCCCTGCTTTTAAGTCTGCCTTTGGTTTAACTTCATCTGCTTTAACACCAAATGGTTGCTGTGAATCTTCAGGTGTGAAGCAACAGTAACCTATTTCATCGAACTCTTTTCGAACAGTCACCCATTCGTCTTCAGTTAACAACCTCAGTGATGCTGGGAAGAGAATATTGTTTTCTTTGAAGAAATGTGTTCCAAGCAAATTAGCTAATGAACCTACAGTTTTCAGAAGTGCTTCTTTGAATACAGGGAATTTTATCGATTTTTTATCTACTGCTTCTATCACGTCATACAGATTCTTTTCCAAAGCTCTGATTTTATCATGATCTATCCACATTTGTGCGGGTGGTTCTGTTAATCCATGTTTTTCTATATATGGGAAAAGAACATTTTCTTCTCGTAAGTAATGCTTAATAGCTTCTTTGAAATGATGAGCAATATCTTTTATCACCTTCATTTCTTCGTCAATTTTACTGAAATCTTTCTTTGAAGCTGCCTTAGTGGCAACCTTGTTTAATTTCTCAACGAATCCTAAAACCATTCGATGCTCTTCCATCAAAATATTGACAGGATGACCCACGGGAACTAGTACTTTTGCTTCACCGAGTTTTTCCTTGAAAACAGCAAGATGAACATCACACAATTTGTTGAGCTTTTCTCTTGGCATACCATCTTTAACTAATTCTTCTTCGGCTTTTGCCAATTCATCTGGACCGGTATCGCTGATTATACCTTTGAAATCCTCTTTAGCTTTATCAGGATCGTATCCTTCATCTAATTTTGTAATTAGTTCTTTCAGTTTTTCCTTTTTCGTACCCAATTTAGAACCTCCATAATCGGGACTAATAAAACAGTCACTTCGAATCCATTAAATCATAGTGATTTATATTGTAAATGGTTGAAGTGAGTATCTACTCGTAATTGAGTAAATGACAGTAGTTTTATAATATTATCGGAAAAAATCGTTTTAACAGTAAAACTCAAAATATGATAGAGTTCATACATCAACTATCTTCTGGAGTAAGGAAAGAATGACTACTGAGCCATTAAAAAATCAAATAAAAAAGCAGATCCCAAACGCTTATCTTAATATTGACTTGAAAGGTTATGGCGATCGTAAAAGTGGAAAAGTACGTGATTTATATTCATTTGATGATAAAATAATGATCGTTATATCAGATCGAATATCCTCTTTTGATATTGTATTGAATCAAGGGATTCCTTACAAAGGACAAGCACTAAATCAAACCTCTGAATTTTGGTTTGATTCAACTAGTAAAATAATGAATAATCATATTATTGCTGTTCCAGATCCAAATATTATGATTGCTCAACGGTGTGAACCAATTGAACTTGAAGTTGTAATTAGAGGATTCATCACAGGTTCAGCATGGAGACGGTACAAGTATCTCAAAGAAAATAATGAACCACTAGTAATCTCAGGCGTTGAATTTCCAGATAATTTGAGAAAAGATGAAAGGTTGTCAGAACCAGTTTTTACTCCAACCACGAAAGCACAAGAGGGACATGATGAAGAAGCTACTCCTGAAGAATTAATCTCCAGAGGAATTGTTTCAAAGGATGTTTTAGATCAGATAGTAGAGGCAGCATTCAAACTCTATGCTGAAGGATACAAAGTTGTAAGTCAAAAGGGTGGTATTTTAGTAGATACAAAATACGAGTTTGGTTTGAATCCAGAAGGGGAAGTTGTCCTTATTGATGAGATGCATACTGCAGATTCTTCTCGCTATTGGTTAAAAGATCAATATGAAGAGTCATTCGAGAAAGGTTTGAGGCAGAAAGGACTTGACAAGGAATATGTTCGTAACTGGTTAAGAGATAATGGTTTTACCGGTGATGGCGTTGTGCCTGATTTGCCTGATGATGTTATTGTGAATGCCTCTTTGAACGTTATTAATGCTTACGAATTAATAACCGCTCAGAAATTCAAACCAGCAGAAGAGTATGCTTCAAATGAAAGATTAATGGAGAATTTGAAAAAATACTCCTCTTAGTAATTTTACTCTGAAACAAATGGATTAGGTGAAGAAAAGTGAATGTAATTCTCTCAAAAACTAAAGATTTTTTCGTGCAGCGAAAAACATCAATCCTGATCATTTTTCTTCTAGCATTAGTTTCATTATTTCTGAGAATTCCTCTAATGATAGGACCAGTAAATACTGATGTTTGGTATCTCGTTTGGGAAAGCCGATTATTGTTTGATGGACATATTAGGCAGTTAATCATTCATCCATTGAGTGTCTTTGGAATGTATACTTTCTCACCATACCCTTTTGGTTCTCTCCTAACATATCGAATCTTTGATTGGATAAGTTTCAGGCATGTGTTTGTCGGTGTAAATCTATTCATTTCATTTTTCGTTGTATTAATGGCTGTGTTCTCATTCAAATTTTTCAAATACATCTTAACCAAGAATGAAGAGAAGGAAGAACCAAAGAACAACTTTTTAGCTTTTGTTGGGAGTCTGATTTACATTAACTTTCCTTACATGATTTATTTCAGTTATAACTTTGCTTCTGCAAGATTACCTATGATGGCGTTCTTCCCATTATTTTTAATGTATACTTTACAAACAATTAGAAAACGAAGTGCAATAGCTTATGTGAAATCTATTGGAATTTTCATTGTTCTTACTTTATTTCACAGAATGAGCATTCCACTTCTAAGCATTATAGTAATCTTAGGAGTTTACCTTATTTTCTTCAAATTACTCGCAAACAAGTTACGCATTGAGGAAAAAATACCTCGAATAAAAGCAATTATCTCAAAATACTTTCTACTAATTTTCTTATTATCCTTTTTGTTTTCAATTATTCTAAGTTTTGTTTTGGAAATCGTAACTGATCCAACTGGTTTAACAGCTAGAAGCTTCTTTCAAGCATTGCTTGTTCAATTACAAATAACTTTTGCAGATGTAATGCTGGAAGGTTGGGGTCCACTCATCTTCTTCTCTCTCTTAGGGATTATTTTCTTGAACACAAAGTTCACAGTAAAGGATGCTTCTTATTATAACATATTATATTTGATCTTACTTCAACTGCCGCTTTTCCTATTCATTTCAAATAATTATTCAATCTATGTATTGTGTATAGTTCCCATTCTCTTATTTCTGCATTATTTTAAAACATCTACAATGGATAATGAAAAACAAAAGATTGAATTTAGTTCTCTTACACTAATTGCTCTTGGTGTGTATTTCATAATTGGTACTGTCTTATTTTCCTACACTGCCTATCCAATTTCGTTTTATCTCTACCTCTTTGTTATTATTGGTTCATTCTTGTTAATATTCGGAGTGACTCTGTTTTTCACAAAAAGACATTACGATAAAAAAGAGCTAGATTCAACAAAATTAACGAATTTCTATAAGCAATCAACGAAAATTGTACCATTAATTCTAGTTATCGGATTAATAGCTTATTCGCGGTTCTATCTTGATGCTCAAACAATATTCAAACCCAAAACCTATCCAGATTATTTTCCAAGCATTATTTTATCTGAAGAAGAAGTAGTTATTGCTGATTATCTTGACCAATATCAGGGCTCGTTATTTGGATGTAGTGTTCGTTTAGCTGGCATAAGGATTTCAGTTCTATCAGGTTGTTACTACCTTGCAGATGCTCATGGTTTATCATTAATGCTTACGGGTTATTATTCAGCTGATGACGTAAGGCAAAATACGACGTTTAGGCCGTTCTATAAAGCTTGGGATTTTTCATTTTTTGAAGTAGATGACAATTTACGATCTGGGCGATCATTTTACACTGATTTAGTTTCAAATAGTATTAACTCAACAACTTTGGATATAATTACTCAGCTGGATCTCAAGTATTTCATAACATTGAGGAATAGTACACTAGTTGAGACACGAATGACAGATTTCATTGAATCCCCTTTTGTTCAAGACATCGATACTATTGCTACATTAATTCTAGAAACAGAACATTATTCCCTTTGGGAATTCTAGAGTATATTTGAATGGTATTCCTTAAGTAGATAAATTACATTAATATAACATATTCAAAATCATCAAGTAAATACATACCACCATTAAATGAGACTTGGTTTTATGTCAACAAAATCCCTCAAAGACAAAACATTACTTGTTATTACACCTGGTTTTCCAGATGAAAATAACAAAAGTATTATGGGGATATTTGTAAAAGACCAAGTAAATGCCATTAAAAATGAATTCAAAGAAATATACGTTATTGCTCCTATTTTAAGCGCGTTAAAATTAGCCTCTCGAGAGCGTTTTTGTCAAAATTATACTTATGAGAATGTTTCAGTTTTTTATCCAAGATGTTTTTACGTTCCACTTACCTATACATTTGGAAAAAAAATAGACAATCGATTACGTGTTGTTCTTAATACAATTGAAAAAAACAAACTTAGCTTTGATCTAGTACATGCTCATTTTACCTGGCCATCAGGTTATCTAGGACAACAAATAAAAGTGAAATTCAATACTCCCTATATTTTAACAGTACACGAAAACCGCAAATGGTTTCAGAAAGAGCTTGATAAGGAATATAAAGAATATATTTCTGCATGGAATAATGCTGATACAATTCTAAGAGTAAATATGAAGGATTATGAATCACTGAAAAAATATAATCCAGAAGTCTATTATCAACCAAATTGTGTTAGTGGGAAATTTGAATTTACAGAAAAAAAACATGCTAGAAAACAAATTGGTTTACAAGAAGATTCGAAGATTATTTTTGCTTTTGGCAATCACTTAAAGTCCAAAGGTTTTCATGATTTAATTAATGCAATGAGGATTATTGAAGAATCAGGGAATAAGAAGATTGATTGTTACATTGGGGGTTCTGGGATTTACTCGAGTAAAATGCGAGGGTTAATTCGAAAGCATAATCTATCAGACAATGTAAAAATGATTGGGCCTATCACAAGGGATGATATTGCTACTTGGTTTAACGCTGCTGATTTCTATGTTATGCCAAGTCATCACGAAAGTTTTGGTATAACAGTAATTGAGGCCTTATCAAGTGGGACACCAGTAATTACTACTTACAATGGTGCCAGTGAATTTATAATTGAAAACGAAAAACTAGGATTACTTGTAAATCCAAAATCACCAAAGAAACTAGCAGAAGCAATTGTAGAAGCGTTTCAAAGAAAATGGGATAGTAAGTCCATTACAAAGTTTGCTGCTAAATACTCAGGAAAAGCATTTTGCAAAAGC
>DAOVPS010000095.1:0-11888 GCA_030629105.1 Candidatus Heimdallarchaeota archaeon | reverse complement strand
ATCAAGTGTTGACATGAGTAAAATATTGTAATTTAATCACTAATAAATTACTCCCAAAAATGAATACAATACTTGTAATTAAGTTATTAAATTGAAAATACGTTATATCATAACGATAAAATGGGGGGAAAAGACGTTAGAATTCGTTTCCCTGGTAAAGTTGATGGTAAAGGCAGCATTTTATTATGGTTAGGCATTTTTCTAACAATAACACTTGTCCTGACTAGTACGCTATCTACTACTCACTCATTTGGTAACCAAATGACGAGTATTTTATCTGAAAATGACAAAGATGGTGTTTCTGTCTTAACATCAAAAGAAATTTTTTCTCATGGTTATTCAATGCTTCCACAAGCAGAAACCCCAAGTATCAATTGGGATAATTTGACAATAGTTGATAGCCCATTTCAACCCATTACACCAAGTGTGGTTGTTGATAGTTTTAGTCGAACTCACATATTTTGGTCAAATTATGAAAATGGAAGATCATTATATCATCAATTAATTTATGAAAACGGAACATATGCCCCGCTAGATTTGTTGGATAGTAGAACAATAAATTATGAATTTAGATTAGACGCAGTAGCAGATGATATAGGTAGAGTTCATTTAGCTTTCTGCTGGGGATTGACTCAAGACAGCTCTCATACTTATTATCAATACTGGTATAATAGTACATGGAGTAATACAGAAAGAATTGATCCTGGAGTTGATGGACAAGGTCATGCTTTACCTTCTCACAATCCACAGATAACCATTGATCAGTATAATACTCCACATATAATTTGGTCTGCTTCCACACAATCTGCTATGATTGAAGATATTACTGGCTACTCCACATTTTATCAAATGCGACTCGGAGAGGATAGTTGGTCAGATATCCTATTTATTGGATATGCTAAACCATATAATTATAAAATTGCAATTACGAATGATGACACAATTCATGTAATACAATCACAGAGATTAGGTGAGATCTATTATGTATTGCATAGGATAAGATATTATGATAAACAAATCGGCGAAACATCTTGGGGATTAGAGGAATCAATTGGGCAAGAAGAAATGGATGGAGGAAAAACGTATGTTCCAGGACCTGAAATTCTTGCAGTTAATGATACTATTCATATTTTCATAAACTCCATTGATGAAATAGCAGGACCACATATCGTCTACCTAAATAAAACAGGATTAACATGGAGTGGTGTTTCAATTTTAACCTCAGAAGCTTCAGACATTGGTCTTAATATTCTTGAAGCAGCTGCTACCCCTAGAGGAGATATTATCTTAACGTATCCAAACAATCAGTATGATGGAACATATAGAGGGGGGATTCATGTTATGATTTATGATACTTTATTGGGATGTTGGACAAATGCATCATTAATTACAAATAATTTTACAACCGCTTTTGCACCATCTGTTGCTTATGATAAGAACACAGACGAGATTCATGTTTTGTGGAGAGACAATCATCCGGTTTCTGGACAAGCAGCTTATTACATCAATGGTATTTTTGATACAGATCATGATGACTTGTCAAATCTGGAAGAATTGAGCGTTTATTTCACTGATCCAATTGATCCTGATTCTGACGATGATCTTCTCTTAGATGGAGATGAAATTCTCTATGGATTAGACCCATTTGATCCCGATGAGGATTCCGATCTAATTTTAGATGGGTGGGAAATAAGTTATGGACTAAATCCGCATAATGTTACAGATGCAAGCGATGATTTTGAACCTGATGGTCTTACAAATCTGGAGGAATTTACCTATGGCTCCGACCCTTATCTTTCAGATACTGATTCGGATTCTTTAACAGATGGAGATGAGGTTAATATTCATGGTACTCATCCAAATAATCCAGATACGGATGATGATCAACTCACAGATGGTGATGAAATATTAATTCATGGAACAAATGCAACAAACCCAGATAGCGAATATGATGGGATGCCAGATGGGTATGAAATTGCTAACAGCTTAAATCCACTGTTTAATGATTCAGGACTTGATCCTGATTTAGATACTATTACAAATCTTGGGGAATATGGTTATGGAACAAACCCCAATCTGAATGATACAGACACAGATAATCTAGATGATTTCGAAGAAATTTTTGTTTACTTTTCAAATCCATTAACTAATGATACTGATTTTGACTTACTGGATGATTATTATGAGGTAATGATAGATCCACTAGATGACCAATATCTCCAGAATAATACCTTTCAAACAGATCCGAATTTATGGGATACAGACGGAGATCAACTATCAGATTATAATGAAATTACAATTAGTGGAACGAATCCAATAATGAATGATACAGACGGAGACCTTATGTTAGACGGTTATGAAGTTATATACAATTTGGATCCATTCTTTGATGATGCTTCTCTCAACTATGATACTGATGAATTAACAAATTACGAAGAATTCCTATATAATGGTGATCCTTTTGATTCCGACACGGATGATGATCGATTACTGGATTGTGAAGAAGTCTTCTGGGGTACAGATTTAAATTTAGATGATACAGATGGTGATTACTTAACGGATTACAATGAAATTATTATTTATGGAACAAATGCTACAAACTGGGATACAGATTTTGACGGTTTGAGTGATTCACTTGAAGTGTTCAATTTTGGAACCAACCCATTTGATCCTGATACTGATAACGACAGCCTAACCGATGGCGATGAGATTTTCCTTTATGGTTCACATCCATTAAGAGTGGATTCCGATTTTGATGGCTTAATTGATCCCCTCGAAATAGTATTTGGTTCTGCTCCATATTTAGCTGATACCGATAGCGATGGAATGGATGATTATTTCGAATACGTATATAATTTCAATCCGCTATATGATGATTCTATGGACGATTTAGATGGAGATGGGTTAGTTAATGTAGCAGAATACTGGTATTTTTCAGATCCGACTGTAAATGACACAGACGGAGATTTACTTAATGATGCAGATGAAGTCTATCTTTACCTCTCCTCACCAATAAAAGTTGATACAGATGACGATGGTCTGACAGATTTTCAAGAAGCAATTGTATACAATACCTCACCAAATGATCCGGATATGGATGACGATGGTCTGTTAGATGGAGAAGAAATTATGATTTATTTTACTGATCCAGATCGTTATGACACTGACAATGATGGCTATAGTGATTACGAGGAGATTGAGGAAGGTACTAATCCTTTAAATCCATCCAGTAATCCCGGTAAGAGGCTTCTAACTATTTTAGCCTCAGTTTTCTCTGGGACTGTTGGTATTTTATTTGTCTATTATGTTATTCCTTATCTTTTCAACTTGCGTAGGAAAAATGAGGAACAGAAATGGATTAGAATTGGTTTACAAAAGCGTCAAGAAAGAAGTGATAAGATGCTTAGTTCCATTGAAAAGTCTTCCAAATAATCGTTTGTTCGCTCCCTATACCTATAACTCGTTCTATTTTCAAGAGTAGAACTATCTCTTTTATTAATACATCACATAATTCCTTTGGGACTTATTTTGACAAGATCTAAAAAAACTATTTCTGGTTTATTGACCCTTTTTCTCTCGTTACTAATTCTCTTAAGTAATTCTTCCAGAGCTATTAATGCTGAATCTCTTGTTTGGCCAACTGATGACTGGCAAACTGCAAAACCTAGACAACAAGGCATGGATAAGGATCTTCTAGAGGAGATGATTTCATATATGGAAGATTTATCTGTTACAGTCGATTCAGTTGTTGTAATACGAAACGAATATCTTGTTCAAGAGGGTTATTTTGGATTATATGAAGCTTCTTGGTCACATGCTCTTTGGTCTGTTACTAAGAGCTTTACTTGTGCATTGATTGGTGCAGCTATTAAGGAAGGTTTTATTTCAAATGTTCATCAAAAAGTTCTCGATTTTTTCCCAGGTCGAAATGTCTCTAATATCGATTCTAGAAAAGAAGCAATGGAGATTCAACATCTTTTGATGATGTCTACTGGTATGGCTTATCCTGGTGATGATGCAATTTGGCCAGGTTGGATGAGCAGTGATGATCAAGTTCAATACATTCTTGACTTGCCTATGGCAACAGAACCTGGAACTATCTTTAATTATGATACAGGTGGAACCCATCTTCTCTCAGCAATAATTCAAGAAGTAACCGGGAATACTACCAAAGAATTTGCTAATCAATATCTCTTTGGTCCTTTAGGAATAACACAATATCACTGGGAATATGATCGAACTGGTGTGTATTACGGAGGACATGGGCTCTTTATGACGCCTCGAGATATGGCGAAATTAGGTTATCTTTACCTTAATAATGGTTCATGGGATGGTCAACAAATACTTCCGGTGGATTGGGTAGAAAATACTACTAGTCTTCACTGGTCTTTAGGCTATAATTTGGGTTATGGAGAATTGTGGTGGTTGCATCCTTTGTCGGGCATGTACACTGCTTGGGGTCGTCATGGACAACATGTTTTTGTTATTCCTGAATACGATATAGTCGTGGTCTTCACAGCATCATTTTCAGTTTCTGATACTGAACCCTACCTTGATATTATAGAAGATTATATTCTGCCAGCTGTTCAAAACGTTTCTATTTCGTTTCCAATAATATTAGCTCTAGGATGTACAACATTTCTGCTTATGATATTTATATTTAGAAAAGATAAAAATGATAAACGGTAAAAGAATTTCATTGAACGACAATTTTCATTGATTTTCTTTTGCTAAATGCTTTATTGTTGCCATGAGAACGTTAGCATTCTTCTGTAAAACATAAGTAGAGCTAGGTAATCCTTTCTTGTTTTTAGTTTGAACTCTTTTCACAACATCAGCTTCTAAAAGAATACGCAAATGATTTTCGATGGTTGAACGATGCTTATCAATCGTTATTGCTATGTCTCTTGGATTTGTTATACCAAGCTGAATGCAATCAATAATCCCTAGTCGAGTTGATGAAGCAAATGCCTTCATAAGCTTCTCCAGTTTGCTGAAATCCATCATCGTAATTTCTCTCACTCACTCTATAATTTCTCGATAATAAAAAATATTGCTTCCTTTTTAAAACTATTAAAAAAAAAAGTTACCTAAGATTTTCCTTTACTTGAGAAACTATCTTAGTTATTACTCCACCAATTTTCTCTTCGATCTTTATGTCAACCAAATCATCATACGGAGTTTCCCCCATATTAATTAAAACCAATTTAGCACCATTTTTTCTTGCTAATTCTGGCAAATCAGCTGCAGGTGTAACTACCAGGGATGAACCAATAATCAAGTAAACGTCAGCTTGATCGGAATGCTCCTGAGATTTCAAAAAATCATCCTCTGGCATTGGATCTCCAAAATTCACTATTGAAGAAATAATTCTTCCATCACAATTTGGACAAGTTGGTTGGAATTCATTAACAGAGCTTGTTCTGTAACCTGGACCCCATCTACTTTTATCCCAATCTGCTTCTTCGTAAGTCATTTTTTTGTTACAGGATAAACAAACCATGAAATTACTATTACCATGCAATTCTGCTAAAAGATCAGGTTTTATTCCTGAAATTAAGTGTAATCCATCAACATTCTGTGTGATTAAGAATTTCAATAAACCCTTATTTTGTAGTTCCACTAATGCAAGATGACCACTATTTGGTTGTATTTCACTCCATGATTTTTTCATTTTCGGAGGAGGAAGTCCTTTATCTCTTCTAGTCTACACACCATCTGGTCCTCGGAAATCAGGAATCCCGGATTCAGTACTTATTCCTGCTCCTGTGAAAGCTACAAGATGTTTAGAATTGGCAATCCATTCTGCAATTTGGATGATTTGTTCATCTAAACTTAGTTCATTATATTTACTCATAGTAGTTTAGCTCTTTCATTCAGCTAATTAAATATTCTCAAATCCAAAAAAAAGCTACAAAACTCTGATTATAGGGGAAATAGTTTATATGCTTAAATCCCAAAAAATAGAATTAAATCGTGTAGAGAATGAGGAGAAGAGCTTATGACAAGACCGAAAATAGGTTTTCTTTTTGATGTGGATGGTACTTTAACCACCTATCATGCGAATGATTCAGTCATTGATTTACTAATAATTAATGACTTAGAAATGCTACGAAAAATGAATTTTCCTATTGGTCTAATAACTGGGAGAAGTGTTCAATGGGTCCGCAATTATTTTTTCAACCATATAAATGATACTTTGAAAGAATATATTCCTGTCTTCGGGGAATTTGGACTTGTCAATTGGTACCGAGGGAAAAAAGTTCGTAAACGAATTAATAAAGAACTACGGGAATTATTGAGAAACGTTAAGCAAGAATGCTCAGAGGCAATCTGCGAATACCGTGAACTTGAACCCTATGAAAATTACGTTCAACCAGATGAAAGAAAACTTTGGATTGAACCAAAAGAAATTATGATAACATTTCGCACCTTGCCACTCTATGGTTTAACAACTGAAAAATTATTGAGGAATATTGAACCAATTGTCAAAGAATATACAAATGAGCTAAAAATTATCCCTAATCCTTATGCTATTGATATTCTACCTATTAAAACTAGCAAAAAAACTGCTGCAGAAAAAGCCATAAGAACGCTAGATAAAGAGAAAACAGTAACCAAATGGTATGCCTTTGGTGATTCGGAAACAGATCGTGAAATGAGTTATGCAAAAAATGCTGAAGTAAAATTCTACAAAATACCACGTGGAATAACTCGAGAAGCTCATTTAATTATACAGAGATTATTAGCAGGAAGTCCAGAATAATTCACTTTAAATTCCCATGAATAAAATTGTGCCAATAAGTAGTGCTATTAAAACCCCTATAATAATGATAGACTTAACTGATGAAGTTCGTATATTTTGTTTTGCTACTTTTTCTGAATATTTTTCATCAGCTTCAGCTGCAATTAAACGACTTCTTGGGTCATATGCCATCTTAATCCCTCATATTATATTAAGCGAATTAGCTATTTAAACATGAGTCGATTTTATATAAAATGAAACAGTTTTCTATGAGCGAAAGATTGTCAACATACTTATGATGAAAGCCATTACAGAAATTAGGAATGAAAGGCTGGCAATGAAAAAGCTAATGAATCTTTGTTTTTCAGCTATACGTGCAGCATCAATGTTTGTTTTGATCATATCTCTTATATGATCTGCTAATTTCATGAGAATATCATCATCAATTGCTCTCATTCTTTGCCTTGTTAATGGTTTTTCGATGTTTCTCGATCGAAGCATTTGTTCATAAATTCCACCGGTATAAATAGCATTTATGAGTGTCTGTTTAAACTCTAAAGGTATCCAACCATCACAGAAAACCATAGCACTTCTAACACTGAGTCGAATATAATGTTCCTTAAAACTGAACATATTAAACCATCGACCTCTTTCTGGCAGAGTATAAGTCAATGAAGTACTCGGAATGGAGAAAATCGGATCAACAGAGAGTTCTTTGGAAGCTTTAATTTCTTCTTTAATCATTTTAGCACCATTACGAACAATAATTAGTGGATAATAGAAAATTTCTTTTATTTCCCAAGGTTTCTCACCTATACCTTCGGGATCCTTAACACTCACTTTTGTTCCTTTTAAATCTTCAAAAACAAATTTCAAATCACGTAAAATATCATCTCTATGTGTTTTGATCTCAAAGAATTCCTCAAGACCAATAGTTAATCTAATGATTAATCGTCTATTATAGAAACCGATTAATGGTGATCGTCGTAAATCTATATATGATTTATAGGAATCAATTTCCGCGAGTTTAAATGATTCTTCTAAATGAGGCATATCTAATTCTTTGATTTCCCCCTTAACAAAGAAATCTTTTTTTGGAATGAATTTCTTAAAAGCCTTGAGTATTTTTGACCAAAGTTCATTTGATTGTCTTTGGGATAAATTTGAAACTGGCATACCATAATCAAATAATGCTAAAATATACCAAGCAACGTAATCAGTTTCTTCTTTTTTCAAATCCTAGTCAACCTTAAACTTTGTAATACTATTACTCTATATTCAACTATTTAAAATTATTAGGAAAGTACTACTCAGTGATGTCCTTTTTCAGGTAATATAGTAGTATGCTCTCCTTTCCCTCTACAACCTTATCTTTAACTAAGCAATTAAATCCTTGATACTCGATCATATTTTCCAATAATGCTAAATTAGTTTTAGATGAAACTACAAGATAACAGCAGCCATTATTTTTTAAGAAAAAGGGTAACGCTTTGAGAAATGGTTTTACAACATCTAAACCATCAATTCCTCCTGACCAAGCTAGTTCTAATTGTCCGAAATCCTTCACAGGTAAATATGGAGAGTTAAACATCACAATATCAAAAAATTGCAAATCGTTTTCGTTTGCAAGAAGGGAGCTAAATAAATCAGAGCATATAACTTCAAGATTTATGGCGTTTTGCTTTGCGTTCTTTTTTGTGGTATTCGCAGCTATCTGGTTTATCTCTACACAAAAGAACTCTGCTCTCGGAAATTTCTTTGCGAGATAGAGTGAGACATAACCAGAACCTGAACCCACTTCCAAAACTTTTTCGTTAGTAAGATCTCGAACATTTTCTGCTAAAAGAAAAGAATCCTCAGCAGGATCATAGACATCACTTGGAATGTCTAACGTTAAACCATCAACCACTTTTCGCATAAAACATCATATCCATTTCTGATTATTTTAGTAGATTTAGTTGGTTTGATGCTTGTAGAAATTCCATGATTTCACTTGTTGTTTTTACTAAATCTTCAACTGAGAGTTCTCTTACTCGACTTTTTGCAAAGCTCAAACTTTCATCTAATTGTTTTTTAAATGTAATTCTTTCCGCTTTAGGAATAATTCTTTTGAAGTAATCATATAGAACAGAACAAACGAGTTTATTTTTCGTGTTGAAAAGAATTCTAGAGGTAATTCTATAGTACTTTTTTGAAATAGGTAATTTCTCTTTTTTTAGTTTAATTTGAACTAACGCACTATCAACTTTTGGCATTGGGAGGAAGCAATTCCGAGGGACCCTCTCGAGTATCTCAACTTCAGCCTGAAATTGCAAATTAGCTGACAACCGAGAATAATCATCTGTTCTTGGTTTTGCCACCATTCTTCGAGCAAATTCATATTGATACATTAAAACCGCAAGATCAAAATCATAATCAAGTAATCTGAAAGTTATCGGAGAAGAAATGTGGTAGGGAAGGTTTGCAATAAACTTAGTTACTTTTGGATATTCAAGTTTTAAAGCATCACCTGCTAAAATTGTAACATTATTATGAGATTGGAATTTCCTTTTGAGATAATCAGCAAGTTTTCTATCATATTCAATCGAGTACACTTTCCCAGCAGCTTTAGCTAATTGCTCAGTTAGTAATCCAGTTCCTCCGCCAATCTCTAATACAATATCCTCTTCTGTAAGATTAGCGTATTTGATTTGACGATTTAGAACAGCTTTATTGATCAGAAAATTCTGACTTAGACTTTTTCTTGGAGAAATTCCTGCTTGTAGTAAAGCATCTCGAGTCTTTATTATTAATTCACTCATATCAAATAATCATAGAACGATAACTCATTATAAGACCTTTGAACAATCAGCAAATCAAAAGCAAATTAGCAATAAAAAAAAACAAAAGATGGTAAGTAAAGAATTACTTACCTTTTATGAGATTTATTTTAATTGTGCTTTGATCTTTGCAGCTGCTTCTTCTCTGAGTGGTCTACGCAAGACTTTTCCTACTGGACTTAGTGGTAATTCTTTGCGATATTCGAATTCCTTTGGCACTTTATATGGTGCTAAAACAGATTTGCAATATGCTTTGAGTGTTTCATAGTCGTGTTCGGGTGCTCCTTCAGCAGCAACTAATACAGCTTTTATAACCTCATTTAGACTTTCGTCTTTGAATGGGATTACAGCAGCGATTGCGATATCTGGATGATCAATTAATGCTGATTCAACATCTAGTGGCCAAACTTGATAACCAGAGGTAAAAATACAATCTTTCAAACGATCAACGATCGTGAAAAATCCTTTTTCATTCATTTTTACTACATCTCCGGTTTTCAGCCAACCGTCTTTAGTTAAAACATTTGCAGTTTCCTCAGGTTTCTTCCAATAACCTTTCATCACTTGAGGTCCTCTAACTAAAAGCTCACCTTCTTGAGTTAAACCGTCATCATCGAATTCCTCTGGAATATCCTCGCCAGTGTTTATGTCAATGATTTTAGCTTCTGTGTTTGTAAGTGGCAAACCTATTCCAAATGCGCGTAATTTTACATCTATAGGATTAGCATGTGTTACGGGTGAAGCTTCTGATAATCCATATCCTTCAACAAGTAGAGCACCAGATTTTTCTTCAAAGTTTTCCATGACACTTACATGAAGTGCACTTCCACCTGATATACCACATCTTAAGGAAGACCAATCATATTCAGAGACTTTAGGGTGTTCAGCAATTTTTTGATACAATGTTGGAACTGCCATGAAGAAATGTATCTTGTGGTCTTGGATGGTTTTCATAACTACTTCTAGTTTTCTTGGATCAGGAATGAGAGATATACACCCTGCAATACTCATAGGCCAAAGGAATGAAGTTGTTAAGCCAAAAATGTGTGAAAGTGGTAATGCAGCAATAAAGGTGCTTTGAACTCCAGAAATTGTCCCACCAATCCATTCCATCCAATAGTCTAAAACGACTGTTTGGGATACTAGATTGTAGTGAGTTAGCATTGCAGCTTTTGGTGTTCCTGTTGTTCCACCAGTATATTGCAAAGCTGCTAAATCTACTTTTGGTTTTAATTTGATCTTGATGTCTTTCTCAGCTCCATTTTTCACAAGATCCTTGTAAATTAAATCCCCTTCAATTGGTTTTGGATTCTTTCTAGCAATTACATTTTTGTAAAGGAATCCTTTTAGTGAACTTAATCCATCTGCAACTGAAGAAACGATTAAGTGTTTTAGTTTGGTCTTTTTTTGAATTGGTCGAATTCTGTCCAAGAACAAATCATGTGTTATCAAAGCTTTTGATCCACTATCTTTCAATTGAAACAATAGTTCTTTTGAAGAAGCAAGAGAGCTTAAAGCTACAACAGCACCACCTAAAGAGAGGATACTAATGTAACTATGAACATATTGAGGACAATTAGCCATCAATATTGCTACACGATCACCTTTTTTGATTCCGAGTTCTGAAAGTGAATTAGCCAATTTTTTGATTATTTTGGCAGATTCATCATAAGTAAACGTTCTACCTTGAAAATGTAGAAAAGGTGATTTACCTGCTTTTTCAACTGAATCGAAAAACATGGAAGCTATATCTTTGTCTGCTGGAATATCAATCTCAGCAGGTATTCTGGGATGATAAATTGTTTGCCAACGAGTCATAATAATGATCTCCTGATGAGATTTAAACATTTTATATGATAAAACTCAGCTATTATTTTTATCTCTTTTATATACAGAGGATTATTAAACATTCTTGTTTCTTAAGGACAAAAACATATAAAAGATTTAGCAAATTCTGGATTTTAATTAGTGAATTTAGATTCAAGAATTCGTAGAATTCTTTTACTTGTATCAATATAACCATATAATTTGTCATCGAATTTTATTTTCTTTGAAATCATTAGTTCTAATTTATCTTTGATTTCTTTTGGCTCTGCTAGAATATTTCCGCCTGCTTCAATCGTTTCAAGCCATTCTGTTTGCTCTCTCACAGTAATGCAAGGGATTTTGTGCCAATAGGCTTCCTTTTGAATGCCACCAGAATCAGTAATCATTGCTTTAGCTTCTTTCAATAATTTTGTGAATTCAAAAAAGCCAACTGGTTCTATAAACGTGATTTCTTTTGAATATTTATCCAATATACCCAATTCTTCTAGTTTCTTCTT
>DAOVPS010000005.1:0-38414 GCA_030629105.1 Candidatus Heimdallarchaeota archaeon | reverse complement strand
TCATAAATAATGAACCCATTTTCTTTAAGAAGTCTGGACTTAGTTTTCCAATCTCAATTCCCACTTTGTAAACTTTATCACTTGTCGTGGGAATAATTCTAATAATTTTAGTACTTGGTGCAAGTATCATAACCGCAAAATTTCCTTCTTCAGGTTTTAATGCGTCTAAAAATGTCTGGGGTAATTGGATAGGTTGCCCTACTTCAAGCTTGCACATCTTTGCTACTGTTACTTCGGTTGTCATTACTGCCTCTCCTTGATTAAGGAATTTAATAATATCTTCATTAAATTAAATCCTTTGGTGTTTATATAATTTACTTTTTGAGACTTTTTATGCTTATTTTACTTTTTGAGACTTTTTATGCTTATTTTACTTTATAGACAATTTACTTAAGAACTCTTCTGGTCTTTTTCCCTTGTTTTATGTTGAGAGAAGAAGTTTACTCATTTTTTTCCTTGAGAAAGATGACCTAAAAGTTAAAGTAGTATAGTATAATTTTGTTATCAATAGAACAAGAAGAACGCATCATTATAACTAAAGAAATAAAACATATTAATTTGATAGTTCTTCAAAAGAATAGTAATAGGAGTATGATTCCCCTGTCTAGTAATAAAAAGTATCGAGAGAAGCGACTATCCCTTTTAATGCATCCGATGCGCAGAGAAATTTATCAACTTGTTTGTGAAACTCCAGGATCATACTTTTACGAAATTGTTAGTGCACTTGCAAAACCACAAGGAACTCTTTCATGGCATTTACGCATGTTAGAAAAAGATGGTTTGATTAACTCACAAAAATTTGGCGGGAAACGATTATTTTACCCGAAGATGCTGCGTTCTGAATCTGCGGAAAGAGCGTTTGCTATTTTAAAGAATAATACTGCTGCCAAGGTGTTTGATCAAATAATGAACAATCCTGGTTGCTACCAAACCGAAATTGCAGAGAAATTGTCTATTCATCATGATACTGTTCGTCATCATATTTTACGTTTATCTGAAGCTGAATTAATCGATATTATTCGAGATGGCAGAACGGTAAAATACTTCCCAGGAGAATTAGGGAAAGAATTGATTAATGGAAGTCTTAATGTTCTCTCAGAACGGTATATTCGTTTTCTCATAGACAAATTAGAAGAAGGATGTATGTCTCCAGAAATTATTGAACGAGATTTGCATAGCATCTCCTTAAGAATAGAATGTCCCAATTCAGAAGATATCTCGCTAAAAATCCAATTAGGTCCTTGGGAAACAACTTTGGATGTTGAAGAGGAAGAAGAAGAAAAGGAAGAGAAAAAAGAAAGTTGAAATAGATAAAAAAAAAAGAAAGGAATAAAGTGGAAAAAATTATTTCAATTTTTTGAGCGTTTTCTTTAATTCCTCGTATGCTGCTTCCCAATCTTTAATTTCTTCAGATAAATCGTCTCTTTGTTGATTATATTCTTTGTCTGATAATTCGCCTGTAGATTTTCTGACAAATAACATTTCCAAAGTTTCTCTTTTCGTAGCTAATTCCTTTTTCAATTGATCCTTCCAGTTTTCCATTTTGACTAATTCATGTGTTATTTGTCTCTCACAATCAGCTATTGATGTTTTGTATTCGCGTTCCATTTTTTCGTATGTTTTTTGACTAATGCTTTTCTCTTTCTTTAGGCCTTCAAGTTTTGACATTCGTTCCTTTGAGAGGTCTTTTTTCTCCATAAGCACAAAAATAGGGATAGGAGCACCTCGTTTGGACAATTTCTTCTTTTCAATTTTGATCTCTACAAATCGTTTGTTTAGTTCATCAACACGACCTATAGCATCTTCTTTTGGAACCAAACCTACTTTTACTCTCTCTTCTAAATTCTCAATTTCTTCCAAAATTTCATCCATTTCTTTACCAATAATAATCATTCTTCCTTTAACAGCAAGAGCTTGAACAATATCAGAATCTAAAGCTTCTGTTTCTTGAGATGCTGATGAGCTAAAATCATCTTTTATCGCTGAAGAATGAATATCTCGAGATGTTTCTCTCTTTTTCTTAAACATATCCTTGGGCAATCTAGCCCCACACGACTTACAGAATTTGAAATTCGGTAAAGCCGGTTTACCACATATAGGACAACGATATTCTACCATTTTACATTTACTTCCTAGTATTTTGTTTGCTTACAATTATATCTTATAGATTCTTTTGCCGTTTAAATAAAAAAAGAATTCTGTTCGGAATTTCTTTGATTATTTCGAATTCTCAAGCAAAAAACGATGAGAAATTTCAATTTATTTTCATCAAAAAAGCAAGTAATTAGTCAATATTTACCATATATAGTAAAGGTTTTGAAAATTAATTTTTCACAAAATGACAAGATTTAAATGATATACATGTCCGTCGAATAGTAGCGAGTTGATTTATATGGCTAGACGCCCCGCCAGATGTTACACAAAAATTGCTGGACCCCCTTATACACGAAAGAAATATGTTCGAAGTATTCCTGGATCAAAGATAACTAGCTTTGAAGCTGGTAATAAAAACACAAAATTCCCAGTGACAGTTTCCTTATTCTCTAAGGAAGCATGCCAAGTAAGACATTGTGCATTAGATGCCACTAGAATGATGACTAACAGACACATGCAACGAAATGCTGGTCCTGAAAACTATCATTTCATTATCAGAATCTATCCGCATCACATTTTGAGAGAAAACAAAATGATGGCATTTGCAGGAGCTGATAGATTACAAGATGGTATGCGTCGTGCTTTTGGAAAACCGATGGACATTGCAGCTCGAATAAGAGCTAATCAACCATTAGTTACAATCCATACGCTACCCCAATTTGTTGAGTTTGCAAAACGAGCTTTGAAAATTGGTGGTGACAAACTTCCTACACCTTATTACATCCGTTTTGAGGCTGGGGAGAAAGTCTATCAAAAATTTAAGGCAAAAGCAGAATAGAAAAACTATTTCTGTTATACCCTATTCTTTTTTTCTTTTATTTTCATCTTTTCTTAAGAGATAATATCTGCGTATACCTTTGAATAATCTCAAGTTAAATTTATTGAAAACCAGTTATTCATTGTGAGGATGAGGTAAAGATTCTCAAAGATTAAAGATGCCATTCATCAGGAGAAATTAAATGGAATTTATATGCGCTAAATGCAATGCAAAACTAGAGAAAGATCATACACTTCTTACAAATGGATGTTACAAATGTGGCTCTAAGGTTTTCAAAACATTATCTACACCAGGTACAATAACTGCTAGTACAATAAAAGCTGCTTTAAAGATACAACGTGATAGAATTGAACAGTTTGATTCAACTGATTTTGGTTTTGTTCCTAGACTCATAAAAGAGGATGTTGAGGGGGAACGAATCAAGGATTTAGATGATGATAATATTCCTACTATCAAATTAAAGCAGAAAGGAGTATATGAAGTAAACATTAGCGGTCTTTTTAGAGATAAGAAATCAGACCCAATAATTCTCAGTGGAAAATCTGGCATCTATAAGGTGGAACTAGCTACTGGAAACAATAAAGAAGAGTGAGTGGGACTATTTCCCTTACACTCACAACTAATTATCTAGTTTTTAGGATTCAGTAAATATAATCCATTCTCTTCATCTTTCGTTCTAAAAACACCTGGTTTTGTTTCTACAAGATAGATTTCTGCTGTAACGGATACGATGCCTTCGACTAAATGCCCTCCAAGGCTTTTACCATCTTTCTCTCCAATTAGAATATGTATATGAGCGACAGGTTCTTGAGTGTCCTTATTTTTTGCAATGTTACCTGTACAAGCTAGAAGCTCTACTTCCTTGAATGGGATATGTAAATACTTCTTACTTTTAATGTCAAAATAACCAATTTTTCCTTTACCAAGTGCACCTATTCCAGTTAAATATCCAGCCAAGATATTTTTCTCTTTAACATATTCTAAGATGCTTGTAAGTAGTTCTTCGCCTTTCTCCAATCTTATTAGGTGAACTTTTTGCTGTTCCATTTCCATAGTTTTCATTTTCAACTACCACTTTGGATTTTACTAAACAATGAATTATTATCAATAACAATTAAGAAGTTAACTGCTTTCTTAATCCCTCAATCTGTTCTCGAACAACAGTTAATTCGGAATTTATTCTTTGTATACTATCATCGAATTCTTGCTTACTCTTCAAGCCTTCCTGGAAGTCAGTTTCATTCTTTTCTATTTCTTTCTCCAAACGATATTTTTCAGCTTCTAGAGTCAGAAGTTGCATATATGGATCTACTGCAGAGGTGGCGTATGGATCATGTGTTTCCTTTTGCTTCAATAGTTCTGATGGTTTTACCCAACTATCACCAGAGCTTTCTTTTGGTTGCTCTTCAATTATTGTAGGTTCTTCTTCAACAATTGGAGGTGTAAGAACAGGTATTTCAGGTGTTTTTTCTAATGCTACAGTCTCTACAACCGGGGTTGTTGCTGCAGTTTCTTGTAATTTCTCTTTGAACTCAGTTAATTGTTTCTCAGTTTCTTCTTCAGCTTCATGAATTATGGATTTCATTTGACTTAAAACCCTGGATGGCTGTGCTTCAGGACTTACTGTTTCTGACAATTTTTGTATGGTAGAATCTGAAGCAATAATATCTGAATCTTCTACTTCGTCTTCAATAGGTTGTTCTAGCATCTGTTCGATTTGAGTTTCTTGTAAAGATGGTTTGCTTTCCTCTACTTCTGGTTCTTCAACTACAATTGGAAGAATTAAAGGCGGATTCGATTCCGTTGGTTCTGGTTCCACTTGAGGTTCAGTTATGCTTACCAATGATTCATCTTCAAGTGGCAGAGAATCAGTTTCTTCTACTACCTCCTGAACTTCTTCGGGAACTTCACTAGATTTCTCTTTAACTAAATTACTCATCAGAGATCTCAAATCATTTAATTCCGATTTTAATGAAGCTAATTCTTTCTTTAACCTTGAAGCTTCTCCAGATGTTTCTTGACTTTGATTAAAAACAACATTTTTTCCCTTAACAATTATATCATAAATTTGGTCTACTAGCTCTTTATGCTGTCTAAACCATCGACCATATGGATCCCAAGTCAAAACAATTTCTCTAACTGCTTCAAGAAGTCCAATGAATTCTTTATTGGATTCTTCTTCTCCGATAATTGATGCTTCTAAATTTGATATAGTATCAATTAGTTCAATTCGTAATTCAGCTTCCTGTTGTGGATTTGTTTCACCTTTGATAAAGGTAGAGTAAATCGTTTCAAGTCTATCTAAATTTTTAGCAAATACTTTTTCTGGCAAATGATTCGACACCTAGTTTTCTACCAGTTAATTCTACTATTTAAATAGAATTATTAGTTATTTCTAGCTTTTCATTGCGGTATTTTAATCTTTTATTTTAGAAAATAATAGAGAAAGGGGATAAAAACCACTGATTTTAAATTTTTTATGATAACCCCAAATGTATTTCTCTGCGTTTTTGATAATCAATTGGAAAATGATTTTGAAGGAATACCTTTTTGATTGGTAATTCTTCTTTTAAAGCATCAATAATTGCTATGAGTGATTCATCTTCTACGCCCCAAATGAATAGGTTCAATTGAGATTGTACATTCTTCGCAAAAGATAAACTGTTTAACAATGATTGATATTCTGGAGTATCCACTGCATTTGGGAAAGCAGTCCATGCAGATAAGTGAATTGTTGGATTACCGTATTTACTTATTACAGTAATATCTTGTCCGAAATGCTCTAAGGCGCCTTTTGCTGCATTCATTGTAGGATCAATGTCTAGTGTTATATCTAAGTCTATTTCTTTTTGTGATTGAATGCTTTCAGACAAATCCCTTAAAATGGTTTCAATTGCATCTTTTCGCCAAGTAATCCATTGATTCAATAGATTAGGATCTTTTTGCAAGTCACTTAGAGAAAAAATTCGTTCAATACCGTATCGCTCAGAGAATTTTCTACAACAATTTTCGCAGAAACTATATTCCTCTCTTGGGAAACGAATGTTGTCAAGTACAATTCCTTTTACGGGGAAACCTATTATTTCTGTAGTTATTGATTTCAGGTAATTAGTATATGAAGTTTTAAAGGGATCAACAAAATCATTGTTTGGATTTCCACCGTCTTTTATTGCGGAATAACCAGGATTCTTTGCAAGAAATGAATCGGCCAACCCATTTACAAAACCATAGACCTTTATGCCAATGGAATCAGCGATAGTTGAAAAGGTTGAAAAAAATTCTTTCGTATCACGATCAGTTGGAGCTGTTGCGCTTCTATAATGGACAAAACCGGAACTGGATTTACCAACTACAGCAACATCACTTAAAAAACCACCATTTTCCGCGAGGAATTCATCTGGGCTTTGTTTAAGAAAAACAGGATCGATTACAGGAATAAGATTATGACTTGATATTGTTCGGATATCCATTGTCTTGTTTCCCACACAGAACTACCATAATTCTAATCAAAAAATGGTGCTCATTGAATTTAATACTTGTTGTTGTGCAATAAACGAGATTTTTACAACAAAACTAACTTCAATTAAGAAAAATAAGAAAAAAATAGAAGAAAATAATCTTGGATTATTTCTTTTTCTCTTTTGTTTCTTCTACGCTTTCAAAATCCTCAAGATCAATTGGTGCTGGTGGTGGTGTTCGTGCCATTGTCCACCCAATCCAAGCTGCGATGAGTAAAACAACAACCATTCCCAATATAACAGGAGCAGCGATCAATATAGTTGTAATTTGATTACTAACAAAGGGAGCAGAAACATTCCATTCAGCAAGACCCCATATAGTAAAGGTAGCCCAAGCGCCTAACGACAGGAGTGAAATTAAAAATATCGAGTATCCAGCAAGTTTGTCCTTCATAACCATTTAACCTTCCATTTATACAAGTATTCAATGTGTGCATAAGAACTTTTCATTTTATATTTATTTCGTTCCACTGTTGAAATTAAACAGTGTTTCTTTAAACAAAAAAGGAAAAAGAAAAATTTTTCTCGAATTTCGTGATCAGAGATTCGAGAATTCTTTGTTTTTTACCCAAACAATGAACCCATTCCAGAGTCTTCCTCATCCTCTTCTTCTTCAGCAGGAGTTGCAACCTCCTCTTTCTTTTCTTGTGGCTGGGTTTTTACAGCAGTTGTTTGTGCTGCTGATAGGATTTCTGGAGGAATAACACTTGGGTCTTTAGAAGCAATTAGTTTAGCTAATGTCATTGCTTCTAATTGTGTTTTAGCTAGAACATTACTGGCAGTTTCAGGAGTAATAAAGCTTGATTCTACTGCTAAACTGAGAGCTGATCTTCTTGCACGGCTAATTAATTCAGTAAGATTATCTTTAGTTGGAATTACAGCCTCTAATGAAAGAGAGTATGCGTTTTGATGTGCTTTTACTAAATCATTCATGATTCCATCAAAATCAACAATTAATTCATCATGAACTAAAAGTGAACCTCCACTATAGATAGCGTTTACTGATAAGCCAGCGTCAAATGGTTCAATACCGAGTCTGCCTAATACATTGGCAAGTGTTTTTGAAACTTTATCTCCGGATTGGCAAACAACAGAATCTTCAATGATTTTTATGGTACCACCATCTATTCTGGTTTTTAGACCGATAGATTGTAATTCACCAATTACAGGACCTGGTGCAAAACCAGTATCACGTGCAGTTATGGTGATTTCTTTAGGAGCAATTTGTCCTTCCTTTGCAGGGGTTGGGATTTTCTTTTTCTCGAGAAAATTAGCAACTTTGAAGGGATTTCCATTTGTAAGAATAAAAGCGCAAGAACCATCTACGTATTTTACTAGTTTAGTTATACCTTTGTCTTTCTTAGCTATTTCTTCTAAAGCTAAAAGCATCAAGGTATTCTTCGCAAGTTTGAGTATCGCATCTTGTCTCATATCAGTTCTTAATCGTTGTATAGTTCTAGAAGTAATATTTTCAACTTTAGTTATGCCTATGGTTTTGTATTGGTTGAGCAAATCTATCAGTTCAGTAAGTTGTTTCTTCTTTGAGTGATGTGGTTCGTGTTTATATGCTGATTTACTCATTTTAGTGCACCTCTATCTTCACAGATCCGCCCATGGTTGTTTTTATCGTAGCCGATCTGATGTTTTGAATTCCATGTTCAAGCCTACTTTCTAAAGCATGTACTACAGCTTCTATATTTTCTGCTACTGCTTTAGCATCCATTTTCACTGTACCAACTTTTGTTAAAACTACAGGATTTTCTTTAATCCTTAGCTTTGAAGTTCTTGTGAATCGTTCAAGCATGATTGGTATATCAGCATTAGGTACAAGTGGTTGTGGCATTTTTCCTCGAGGAGCTAGATATTTACCGAGAAACCTAGCTATAAGAGGCATTAATGGTGGTTCAGCTAGAAAGAAGTCATGTTCTACTGCCATTTTTCTAATGTCTTTAGGTGATTTACCTAAAGCTTCTAATTCAGTTCTCCCAAGGACAGTTTTTATCCCAGCATTTCTTGCTCTTACTGCGAGCTCACCGCCAGCAAAGATCGCAACGGTGGGTTTCTTCCTAAAAGGATGAGGTAAAGTTGTTTGGAAGTTGAAACGGTTACTAGGTATTTTAAGATCTAAATCTTTGAAATTTATTGAGAGATCAATGCTCTCTACAAACTTTCGTTTTTTAGATGCTTTTTTGCACTTAGTAATCTGTTCGGTTAATTTATTTACATCCATATTATTCCGCTTCTGTCAATTTTAGTATTCCATCTATTTGTAAGCCATGCACCAAAGAAATCATCTTTGTAATTATGGGCATGGTGACAGTAATACGCGTTTTATGAGTAAGAAAGAAGAAAAATAATCTATTATTAAATATTACTATCAATAATGGGATTAAATGGTTATTTGGTATCAATTAATAAATTAAAAAACGCAGAAAAATCCAGCAGATTATTGTGATCAGCTGTAAAATACTTTGATCCTTGACCAACCATTATTTTTCCTAAATTAGCCATTAATTCAGAAGTGCTAAGAAACCAAAAATTTTTCTTATCTTCTTCAGACATATGATTGCTAAACACTCTCAACAAGGAAGAGAGCTTCTTTTGAGCTGATTTAATCTCGTCCAATTTCTCGTTTTCTAGAACTACGGTTACAGATGCACTTGTTTGGTAATTTGATTGTTTTTTCTTTGTTTTTTTCTGGATATCTATGTTCAGTCTCCCTTGAGATAAATGTGAATAGAAATCATTCAAAAAATAAATCAAATCTCCCTTATTAGAATCGTAAGTGAAAAACAATTTTGCCACGGAAAGAAAGGCGTTACTCTTTTCTAGAGATATTCGGTACAGTCCTGGAGCAACTGCATCAATAGAATTTGGCATACAATCAAGCATTTGCTGCAGTGTTTGTTTGGAATCCAGAATTTTCACTTTTAGCTTTAAATCAGCTAGAAATCTGACCAGGGTATTTATTGTACTTTTAACCTTGGTTAATAATTCTGTCTGGTTTATCCCAGTGAAGTAAATATACAGTAATAATTTCGGTTTATTCAATTCATTTCTATCAAAAAAGAAGGTATATCTGGCAACGTTTTGTAGTAATAAACCATATATTGGTTGATTTATTTTTTGCGAGATTCTTATCTGGCTATTAAAATCAGCAGCTAGGTGTATTTGTAGTGGAACTATTAGGGTTAATTTATCTGAATCTTGTAACAAAATTCCACTTTTGTAAGTTCGCGCATTTCTCAGAGACATCGTTCAAGCCTTTTTCTTTCTAATTTTCTTTTTGTGTGTTTTACGTTTCATTTTTGTTCCGCATTCAATGCAATCATCTGTCTGTGTTTTACTTTTGTTACCACAACCAGGGCAAACCCAAAAATATTCATGAATTGAAGTTATGCCTTTCCAATGAATTCCCTTACAAACCAATCCAATATGAGTAGCTAAGTTTTGTATGTCGTAATCATCACTCAAGATTATAACATCATGTTCTTTCAGGTGTAATGATTTTGCAACCGCTAGAACTGCAAGATCGCAATCAGAAAGCTCATGGATGTCACCTGTTACTCTTGCCTGTTTTTTGATTTCTAAGAGAATCACTTCATCTGGTACTATAGTCTGCAATTCTTCATATAATAAAGCCTCTTCGATGAGTGCTTCACCTCGCATCATTCCTCTCACTTCTTCTAATACGCATTGTGGGATATATTTTACCCCAGAAATATTATGGGTTAAAACTCCGTTGTAGATTGCTGATGCATCAAGTACATAGTTATTGTTACTAGGTAATTGGGAGTTTTTTGGTCTATTCTTTTTAGTCACACAACCCATCCTCTTGATTAGAAGTCAAGTTTATCTTGTAAGCGATTGAAAAATCCATAATCCGGAAAGCGCACGAAAACTGTTTCATTAGGTGCTTGAGTTATCTCTAAAATTGAGTTTTTCTTGAATTTCCCTTCTAAAAGTCCATCATTAATAACTACTACATCATCCTCAAATGGTTCGGGAACAGTTATAGTGATTTTAGCTTCACCTGGAACAACAAATGGTCGTATTCGTCTTGATACACTATTTACTGGGACAATCTGCATTGCTTTAATTCTGGGTTCGAGTATGGAACCTCCCGCAGATAAAGCATAAGCTGTGGATCCTACCGGAGTTGAGACCAATAACCCATCTAGTAAATGGTCACCTAAATTGAAGCTGTTTACAGAAATATTTAGGTGGCAAATATGAGCATTTAGTTTGTTGGTTGCATAGGCTTCATTTAAAGCTGTAGGGAGTTCTTCTCCATCTAAAGTAACCTTAAGACGCATACAATGCTCAAGAATGTAATCCCCTTTCATTATACGGTTAAGACTTAATTCTGTGTCTTCTAGAGTTGCCGTTGTAAGAAAACCGAGATGACCAGCATTAATTCCAAACAAAGGAACTTCATTTGAATACCGAGCAGCCCAAAGAATAGTGCCATCCCCTCCTAATGCAACGATTAAATCAAAATCCTTTATTCGTTCTATTTTTACTGATTTATCATAATCAATTTGATTTGCAAAAGATTCACTGAGATAAACATCTAGTTTATATTTCTCGGTTAAAATGTCAATAATTTCTTGATATCTCTTTGTGTGTCGATCCTTTGGTAAACGTGATACTACTGCGATTTTATTGAACTGAGACATAAGTACACATCAACTCTTAAGAGACATATACAGAAAAGAATAAAAAAATAACTAATAAACTTTCGTAGATAAAGGATAAAATAAACGTAAAATTGTGGAAATCCTTTTTATTTCAGGGAAAAACAAAAAATAAGTTAATATGGGCAGGTAGTCTAGCACGGCATGATTCTTGGTTCGGGTTTAAATGAGGAGAACTCTTTTAACGGAAAATCAAGTGGTCGCGAGTTCGAATCTCGTCCTGCCCACCACTTAAGAATAGCTATTTTATTAGATCGGTTTTAGATGCTGTTCAATTTTTTGGACTGTATGTTCAACGGATTCTAAAAGCGGGTTGTCTTTGGATTTAAAAATAAAAGCAGCATTTTTCAGATACTTCAGTGCTTCTTCAAGATCCCCCTCATCATATCGTTTTAATCCGAGATTTAAGAGTAAATCACCAAATTCCTCGTCTCTTTCTTCTGAGAGTGGGATTGAATATTTTTTGCTGAATTTTCGAGCGATAATATATGCCTTCATTGCTTCCTCAAATTTCCCGAGTTTATTGAGGATTTTTGATTGATCAAGTGCAATATTAATTACTAATTGTGGTTCTTTGCTTTTCTGAGCAAACTCAATCGCATCATCCAAGATCTTAATTGCTTTTTCTCCATTGTCGTCTTTTTTGTAAATAATAACTGCTAGATTCTTCAAACCTCTTGCTCTTCCTTTCTTATCTGGAGTTCCTTTTCTTAGCTTAAGAGCGTTAATTTGGTATTCTTCTGCATACTTTAATTCATCTTGCAGCATGAAGCTTATGGCAATATTATCATAACAATCAGCCATGCCAATTTTATGACCATAATTTTTGAAGGCGAGATGGGCTCTTTTGTAATGATTTCTTGATTCGAGCATATTTCCTTTTTCAAAAAAAATCTCAGCTAAAATTCTATGAATGTCTGCTAAAATTGCGTGTTCAGTTGAATTTCTAAAATATTGAAGTGCTAATTCTAAAGCATTAAATGCTTTTTCTGCATTCCTTGCTTCATATGCTTTTTTTCCTTGCAAGTATTGCATAGATGCTTCTTCTTTTTGCTTTTTCTTAGACATCTTCATCCTCTAGCTCAGATAAGACTTGTTAAAATACGTTTTCAAGTTTAAATATTAACAATTACTATTATAAATAATTCATATACATTTCTTTTAACTAGTAAAATATCTTATATTTACATATCTGAAAAAATTAATGGTGACTTGAAACTTGGCAACCCGAATTCCTCTTAAACGACCCTCTTTGCATCTAGATTATTTTAGGGATGACAAGGATAGAATTTGTCAAGTTTTGACCTGGCACCATCCTACAGATAGAAGGTTATGTATTGTAAAATATGATCTTGGAGATAGTTATTGGACCTCTCGAGAGACCGGGATACAGTATAAACGTATCTTGAAAAGTTATAGTCTTGAAGGACATGAGGATAATTTAGAACTTGTGAAGGAAATAGAACCCAGTTATTTGTATCATAGTATAATGTATGGTGTTGATTTTCTAGCTGTCCCATTCGAGAAGATTAAGCATTATTATTATCCAGAACTAAGATTACAAGAAATCATTCAGGAAAATACTAAACTAGACATGTTAGAGCAAAAAGTCAAAACGCTTGCAGAATTACTACATGAGCATCTGAAAATTCCGTTTGAAAACATGGGAATCACAGGATCAATTTTATGGAAAGGTCAGACAGAAAAATCAGATATTGACTTCATGATTTATGGGAATAGGTTTGCTCAAGATTTTAATGAAAAATTTCCAATAATCTATGATGAGTTTCCTGAAATTAAACCAATGTCTTCAGACAAAAGCAAGAGATACGCCGAGAGTATAGGTCGAAAAGCAGGGTTACCTATCTCATTATCTGCAAAATATGTGGCAATTAAAAAGTGGTTGTCAGTTTATGGTAATACAAATTTATCACTGATTTTTAGTCCAACTCCTGAGGAAATTCCATTTAAATATGGAGAACAAAAATTTACTCCTATAAAATCAGTTGATGTTGAATGCGTTATTTTAAATTCAGACTTAGGTTATGCATATCCAAGTATCTATGAAATTAAAGAATGTAAAATCCTGTCGAATAATCAAGAGATTTCGGATTTACCTTTAACCAGAATTCTTTCTTTTGAGGGAGCTCTCACAGGCTTTTTCAAGAAAGGAGATACTGTAGTTATACGAGGGTTACTAGAAAAGGTTGATGACCTAAAAAATAATGTGGAATTCAATCAAATTATACTTGGAACAAAAGAATGTATTGGTAATGAGTTCATTCTTTTCGAAGAGGATTTTCAGAAACTGTTCAACTCAATAAATTAGCTCTTACCAACCCCTTTTCTCGAAAACTCATGAAGAATTGCTGAATTGTTCTGAAAAATGATACAAAAGAAAGATTATTATTATCTTAAGTAGAAATTTTATTTCGTAACCGGATGGAGCTACGAATATGTCCGAGAAATTAGTAAACATGGCTACTGAGTTTCGTGATGAGATTCCCGAACTAGAAGGGCTTCTAATTGGGAAATTAGATGGAACCAAATTATGGGGTGATACACTCAAGGATTTGAATCATGAATTCATTCTCTCGAGTGCTTCAGTTGCTGTTCGCGCAACTAAAAAAATCAGCGAAGCAATTGATAAAAAGAGTATTAATCAACTAGATATTGAGATATCTGGTGGTTATGTTACTATTATTGTATTAAAGAAAGGCTTAGTGCTTGGATTTTATGGTGAAGATGCTAGAGCGCAATTAGGCATCATTAAGAAAAATCTAGGAACTTTTGCTCATAAAATTGAAAAATTAATCTAGGAATCCTCCTTTTTTCCTTTTCATTTTTACTTTAGATATATCTGATAATAGATTAACCATAAAGATACAATCTAGATGATACTACTCCTTTTTGATGTGGTTTAATATCATCTATCAAACAAAGGTCTCGAAAAACATTAAAACAAGTTATAACTTGCGAAACAATTATAGCTTTAATAGAATAAATATTATTAATAATAATACCCGAAAGAATTATTGTCGGATGTTAATAATACCACTAAGAGGAACTGGTGGCAGGTGAAGAAACGCTGGTACACATAAATCGTCTAGTTCTTGAGAACTTCAAGAGCTATGGCAGACGAAAAATTACTCTCAATCTTACTAAAGGACTAACTGTCATTAGTGGACCCAATGGTTGTGGTAAATCTAATATTTCTGATGCAATACAATTTGTGATTGGACAATTACGCTCTAAAACTATTAGAAGTGAGAAGCTTGCAGGGGTTATTTTTTCTGGTACAAAAGAAGGGCACAAAACGGCTCCTCATGCAAAAGTTACTTTGGTTTTGGATAATTCAAAAGAACCAAAAGAAATTCCAATTGCAACTGATGAAGTGCACATTAGTCGTAAAGTTTACCAAGACGGAAGAAGCGAATATTTGCTAAATGGATCCCGAATTACTCGAGGAGAAATAATTGATACTTTAGCAATTTGTAGCATTTCAATAGATGGATATAATGTCATAAGACAAGGTGAAATCGCTAATTTTGCTAGTATGTCCCCACTCCAAATTCGGAACTTGTTTGAAGAAATTGCAGGTATTGCTGCTTACGATGAGAAAAGAGATAAAGCACAGAAGAACTTGGATGATGCTCGAACAAAATTGCGAATTGCAACCGTTCGTTTAGAAGAATCTATGAAAAATCTTGTACGATTAGAAAAGGAAAAAGAAGATGCTCTTAGGTATCAAGAATTAAAGGTTCGAATTAAAAATACTGAAGCAAAACTCATTCATGCCCGTATAAGAGAGATGAAAGAACGGATAATAGAAAATGAGACTAGTATTAGCAACTTGAAAGCAGCACAAACACAAGCTGAAACGGCTATTGAAAACATGGAAACCAGTATAAAAACATATGATTCTTCACTCACTGAAGCAAAATCTAAGGTAAAGGCTGCCACAACTCAATCGTTTAATACACTAAGTAAAGAGATTGAAAAATTAACTAAAAATCTCTCAGAAGAAACTGCACAAAAGAAACAAATATCAATTGAATTAGATGCTCTAAAACTTAGAAAAGACACAATGGAAAACCAATTAGAGAAGATTTTTGAGGAAAATTCTGAACTTGAGACATACACATCTTCTACCAAAGATCAATTGGATGGGGCAGATGATACTCTTCTAAAAATCCAAGAAGAATTAGATATTAAGAGAAAAGCCCTTGAGAGTTCTAAAAGCAGTGAAATAATGGATCAATTGGAAGAAATTCGTTCTAACTCAACTGAAATGAATAAACGAAAAGCAGAATATGAATCTCATTTAGCAATTTACAATAATAATTTGAACATCACAAATTCGAAGATTGATGAAAAAGAGAAAAGAGTTGTTGAAGTAGCGGGGATTTTAGCAACCTTTCTTAGTAGAAAAGCCAAGTATTTGGAGGACATTTCTGGTGATGAAAAACTAGCAAGAGACTTAGAAGTAAAAGTTAGTGAATTAAAAGAAGAACTCGAAACTGTGGAAAAGGAAATTGATGAGAATGAGCTTAATCTTCGAGAAGCAGCTTTAAACATTAAAAGAATTCAAACTGAAATAATTACTACTAAGAAAATATTGGAGGAAGTAGCAAGTAGAGATAGGGGAATAAAATTAGTTCTTAAAACACGAGATGAAAAGAAAATAAACGGCATATTTGGAACAGTTGGAGAGTTATGCAAAACTCATCCAAAATACTCTGTAGCTTTAAATGTAACTGCTGGAAATAGAACAGATTATATTGTTGTAGAAGATGATGAAGTCGCAGCAAAATGCCTTCTATTAGTTAAAAACGCGAAAGCAGGAAGGATCAATCTTCTACCACTCAATAAGATTAAACCACTTATAATAGACGCAGATTTGAAGGAAAAAGGGATAATTGGGAGAGCTATTGACTTAGTAGAATTTGATAAAAAATATCAGAAAGCAATAGAATTCGTATTTGGACAAACTCTAATTGTTAAAAATTTGGATGCTGCAAGAAAAATTGGTTTCAATTATCGATCGGTAACGTTAGAGGGGGATGCAGTAAATCCATCTGGTTTAATGACTGGAGGATTCTATAAAGGGAAGGAGAGAACAAGAATATCTCTTATTGTGGAAGATGAAAATCAATTACCAGCTTTGGAAGAAGCTTTTGTTAATCTACAAGACGAAAGAAAGAGATTGTTAGAGTATCGAACAGAAATTACCAAAGACTTGAATGAAGAATTACTGCAACAATTGAATGATGTGATAAAAAACCGCGATTTAAAACAAAGAGAAATTAAAATTACAGAAGAAGAAATAGAGATTCGTAGCGAAGAAAATCTGAAAATCCAAACAGAATTAGAAGAATTAACAAAAGAATATGAGGATATTGAAGTTAAAATTGAGGAGTTACTTAAAGCACGAAAAGATGTAGGAATGACTTTAGATACTCTTCTGGAAGGAGAAATGAAATTAAAGGAAGAACTTGCTGTCAGTGGGGTTCAAGGAATACTTGGTGAAATTAAAACAAAAGAATCCCAACAACAAGAAATCGGGGAAATCATTTCCAATTTGAAAATGGAGCATTTTAAAATAACAACTAACTTAGAAAAGAACCTGGTTTTAGTAAAAGATCTCAAAGATCAAATTGAGGGTATAGAAAAACAAGAGCCGGATAAAGAAAAAGAAATCACTAATATCCAAGTTGTTATAGATAGGTTAACAAAGAATTTGGAAGATAAAAAAATCAAAAGAGATGGGTTATTCCAACTTATTGAACATAGTCAAAATGAACAAGAAAGACTAGAACGAGAACAAAGAGAATTACGGGAGCAATTAGAGAAAGAGCGGAAACAGCAAACCCAAAATATGCTATTAATAGACAGATTAGTTAATGAAAAAACAAATACTGATAAACAAATTACTGAATTGGAAGAATTAGCGGTAGAGAGAGATTTACCCTATATCTTTGCGGAAGATGAAGTCATCGATATAGATGTTCTTAAGGAAGTAATGGTGGGTCTTAAGGCAGAATTAGAAAGTCTACCAGAAATAAATATGAAAGCAGTTTCTCAATTCGAAGAAGAACAAGGTTTAAACCATGAGCTTTTAGAAAAACGCAAGCTAGTTGAGAAAGATTTTGAAGCTATTAACAAGGCAATAAACGAAATTGAAAGTGAAAAACGAGAAAAGTTCATGGTTGTATTTAATAATATCTCTAAAGACTTTAACAGAATTTTTGGTATCTTATCACCTGACGGCAGAGCGAGATTAGAAATCGAAGATCTTGATGATCCTTTCAGTGGGGGGATAAATATTATGGCTAATCCGGGTGGAAAGAAAATTCTTAGCATGCTTTCTCTATCTGGTGGAGAAAAATCATTAACAGCTTTAGCAATGATTTTTGCTATTCAAAGATACAAACCAGCACCCTTCTATGTTTTTGATGAAATTGATGCTTTCTTGGATATTAATAATGTATACAAAGTAGCTGTTCTAGTTAAAGAAATGAGTAAAGACACTCAAATTATTATTATTAGTCTCAGAGCTCCAATGATTGCTGCTGCTGAGAAAATCTTTGGTGTGACTGCAGGTGAAGATCGATTATCACAAATTGTGTCAGTTTCACTCGATGAAATTATGAAAATTGTTGAGAAAACAGATCTGCCATCAGAAGCGGAAGTTTATGATTACTAAAACACATTATTGATACGTTAATAAAAGAATAAGTATGTAATAGAAATAACAAAAATGGAGCGCAAAAAATGGTTCAAAAGGATACAAAAATGGACCCACTCGCAGGTCAATCATTAATTGATGAAGAGTATCCTTTTTGGTTACGAGCACCATTTAGACTTCTTACTGATGTTACTCAATTCAGGAAGATAGATCCGTGGAGCCTTGAGATTGACCAATTGATAACCAGATTCGTTGAAGAAATGAAACTTCGAGATGACATTAATTTTCCAGTTTTAGGAAGAGCTGTGCTTTCCTCATCTATACTGTATCGAGCGAAGGTAACAGATTTAATAAAAATTATCGAGCAAACAGATGAGAAAGACGAAAGCCTAGATGTAATGGGATTCGATATTCCTGAGATTTCTCCTTCCTATCATCTTTCACAAAGACCAGTATCTTTTAGTGAGTTAGTTTTTGCGTTTGAAGGACTGCTGAAACAAGAGAGCAGGTATAAACACAGGTTAGCAATAAGTAAAGGTCAAGCATTAATTAAACCATTACAATTACCGCCTACACCTGTACAGATTGTAGATGTAGAAACCACAAAAATAGCTAGACTCAAAAGGGAAATTTATGAGCGATTAGTAAAATTACATTTGCAAAATAAGCGACCTATCTTTTTTGAGGAATTATTGTTACCGAATTCTACAAGAATTACTGTGGTTAGAGCATTCTTATGCCTTCTTTTCCTGGGGTTTGAACTTAAAGCCAAGCTGTTTCAAGATGTTGATCAAGGGAGAATAACTCTTCTTCCCATGAGAGATAATGAAGAGGAATTTCTTGGGGGTCTTGAAAAAGTAATTGAGAGAAAACTGCAAGAAGGTGTTCCAACAGAAGGAAGCGTCTCAATTACTGAGATTGAGGATGATGATTTTCTCGAAGAAACAGATCTTTTATTTGATGATGATTTCGAAAGTGATGTAGATTAAGGCTATTTAACTAAATTAATCTCAAAATCATCTTATTTTCAAGAAAGATAATTTTTTCAAACTTGCTTTAACCAGGGGCAAAGAGCTTGAATAACCAAGGTCCAGCCAAGACTAGAATTATCAAAGCAGCTGCAAAAATCATTACTGCATATGGACCAACTTTGATGCCTGGAGTATCTTCTTCAAAGAACCTAATTAAACCTGCACCTGTGGCTGGCATTGCTCCGCCGCCATCACTAGATTTTTGTCTTCGACTCATTTTGTTTTTCTCCACATGCTTGTGCTTTGTAGTTATCTTTTGTTGTAATCCTATCTTTAAAACTTTCTAATGTTCTCGTGAAAATAACTACTCGGTATTTTTATAACATAATTCATATTTTAGCGAATGGAAAAACATCCTTAAAAGACTAAAAGACATAGATTATCTGAATAATTTGGGGTAGTCTCATGAAATTAAAAAAAGCTTCTTCAATTACAAAATCTATATTAGCAGAAGTTGGGAAAATTATTGTCGGTAAAGAAGAAGTACTTGAACGAGTTTTAATTGGAATTTTAGCAAAAGGCAATCTTTTACTTGAAGATGTTCCTGGATTAGCAAAAACTATGATGATCAAAGCTTTTGCTCAAGTAATGAAATGTGATTTTACTCGAGTTCAATGTACACCTGATTTATTACCGGCAGATGTTACAGGATCGACTATTTATAATCAAAAAGAATTAGAATTTTCTTTTAGAAAAGGACCTGTTTTCACAAATCTACTATTAGTGGATGAAATCAATCGTGCATCACCAAAAACGCAATCCGCATTATTAGAAGCAATGCAAGAACAGCATGTTACTGTTGATGGGGTAACATATCCTTTGCCACAACCATTCCATGTACTCGCTACACAAAACCCCATTGAATTTGAAGGAACATTTCCTTTACCTGAAGCTCAACTTGATAGATTCATTATGCGAATAGGTGTAGGTTATCCTGACAAAGGTGATGAAATAGAAATTCTCAATCGTCGAATAACTCGGAAGCGAGAAGAATTCGAACTTGAGTCTATAACTGATGAAGGTGAAATTCTCGAAATTCAGCAGGTTGTTGAAGAAATACACATTGATGATAGAATTAAGGAATACATCGTGGAAATCGTTCAACGAACAAGGGACAACGATCGAATCGAAGTTGGAGCGAGCCCACGAGGAAGTTTAGCTTTGCTTCATCTAGCACGTGCTAGTGCAGTTATAAATGGAAGAGATTTCGCAAATCCTGATGATGTTAAAAAAGTGGTTATACCTGCTCTCAGTCACCGTATTATACTTAGTACTGGTAGTTGGTTGACAGGCATAAATCCCGCAGATGTTTTAGCCAGAGAATTGACACGAATTAAAGCACCTCGTCTTGATTAAGAAGTGGAAAGATCAACTTGAAAGAAAACGCAATCACTGAGGAGTAAATGAATGTTCTCGCCAAAAATCAGGTGGACACTGGCATTATTTTTCACAATTCTTCTACTTGGTATTGGATTTCAGGAATGGGTTTTTCTTATCTCTTTAATTCCATTAATTATCTTAGCAATTTTTTATTTCTTCACAACACCCCCAGAAAAACTTGGTTTGGAAATAATTCGAGAGTTAGATCAAAACAGATTTCAAGAAGGTGAGCACATTGAAATTTCCCTTCGAATTAGAAACAAAGGTAAGCAAGCAATTGACATGCTAGAAATTATTGATATATTACCAATGCAAGTTAGCTTGAAAAACAGTAGTAATCACATAATTACTTCTCTTGACGTTGGTGAAGAGACAGAATTTCGTTATGTGGTTAGTTGTGATTATCGGGGCAGATGGAATCTTGGACCAACACATGTTCGAGCGAGGAATTTTATTAATTCTGCTTTTGTTGTTGAAACTCACGATAATACAAAAGAAAAAATTATTGTAATTCCAAATTTCGAGATTATTCGAGATATGCCTTTCAGAACAAAATATCCGAAAATATCTGATGGTCCTTTTCCATCCAAATTGAAAGGAGAAGGATTAGATTTCTCAGGAGTTCGTGAATATACACATTCCGATTCACTCAGCCGAATTAATTGGCCTGCAACTGCAAAGTATAATCGATTATTTACAAATGAATATGAGCTTTTCAGGACCGCAGATTTATTATTAGTTCTGGATGCAACAGAAAAATCAGCATCAATCTTGGATGATCAAATCAAAGCTGTTCTCTCCTTGAGTGAACACTTTTTGAAGTACAAATGCCGTGTTGGCTTAATGATTATAAGAGATGCAGTAGATCGATTTAATTTGAGCTCATCACGACAACAATTACTAAAATTTACAGAAAAATTAATCGATGTTCAATCTACCAAAGTTGAAAATTTTAGCATCTTGGATAAGCGCATAAAAAACAATATTGATCATTACTTTCCCATGAATTGTTTAACAATTATCATTTCACCATTAATACATCCTACAATAAATAAAATACTAATTGATGTAGCAAAAAGAAGAAGAAATAGCTTTTTCCTAGTGCCTTCGATTATCTCTTCTGAATGGCGATTTATCAAGGAGAAAGAAGACGTTGCGAATTTACTAGTACATCAAAGTTTGCTTCTTAGAAGACAAACTGAAATCACTCGAGTTTTTCATGAAGGATTAGTGGTTTTTGAATGGGATGTAAATACACCATTCACTGTCTTTATGAATAAGTTGAAACAAATTGCTGTAAAAAGGGGGAGAAGATGAATGAATAGAAAGAAAAAACAGAGGAAAAAAGAAGACATAGAACAAGAAGAGATTGAGTACGTTGTTGAAGGAAAAATACTCAAACAAGTTTCCAAAGCGAAAATAAATTTTAGTGAAGATTTTGATACGAAAATAAGAAACTTACAAATTATAGCTCTTGTTATGGTTGTTATTATTTCACTAATCTCTCCATTAAGATTAATTGAATCACGAACTTATTTTGATTTTACAGCAGTTGGATTTGTTACTGCCAGTTTTGTTCCTTCCTTGATTGCTATCTTTGGGTTTATGAGAGGGGGAAAATTCAGTTTGTATTTATCAGTAATAATTTACGGTCTTTGGATTCTAGTTCTTTCCAGTTTTTATTGGGAAGTAATCCTAATGATGTCAGTTTTGATAATTTACTTTGAAGTAACAAGAATGCTTCTGTTACTCAGACCTCTCCTTCAGAACGTTAAATCAATTTCAAGGGGAGGAGCGTATTATCATGCAGGAGTGTTTCTTAACCGTTATTTCAGGTTTTTACTCAAGTTTTGTGGATTTTTAATTGGGTTTTCGATTACATTTGGTGTTCTTGGTTGGTATATTTTTGAACCATTACCAAGTGATATTCTGTTTTCAATCTTCTTCATTCTGTGTCTTGCTATGTTAATATTGATTAGTAGACGTACAATTACCAGAGATATTCAGAAAGTACTCATTGAAGAAGAACGTGATCGAATGGAGCATGAATTAGCAAAATCCCATTCTAGATACTCATAATTAAGAAGCAAAATGGATTTATGTACCTGTTTCCATCAGTTTTCTAAAATCATAAATGACAGTAGCTAATTCTATGAAAAATTTTTCATCAACATGTATATTATCATTGAATAAGTTTCTAAAAAAAGCAAAAAATCTGTCAAAGAATTTTGGTTGGGGTAACGTTGTTTTAATCCAAGTATTAAGATCACATAGAAATAATACTACGTTTTCATTTGGTAATACTGTTAGCATTTGTTTTTTGTTCTGAAGTAATTGTTCGATTTCATCATCACTAATTCCTTTTCCAATTTTAAGCAAAACTAGCATATCATAATGTATGGATTTACACATACTCTGACTCGTTAGTGTTAGAAGATCACCTCTCCTACCAAAATGCTGATATGTTAAACTGATACGTGGGAGAGTTTTAAGATAAGATCGACGAGCCCAATGTTTGATTTTCCTCGTATATCTTCTTAAATCACGAAAAATTATTATGAAGATAAAGATTATACTAATGAAAAAGACGATAAGCCAACTTTGTTCAAAGAATTCCAAAAGACTAGCCATCATCCTTCTCTCCGTTTTCTTTTTCTCTGATTCCTTTTGAATCAGCATCAGCAACTGTGGAACTTTCTGAAGCTTCCTCTGATTCCTTTGGTACTTTTTTCTTATCTTTGGCTAAGCGTTTAGAGATTTTACCAAGAGATTTTTCCGCTTTTGTGGATTCTTTCTCACTTAATTCGTGCTCACTAAATCTTGCTTCTTCATATAAACCTGTTAAATCTTCCAATGACTTATCTTTAATTTCAAATCGTCCTGTAGTAGTTGATTCAAATTCACCAGGAGTCATACTTCTTTCGGATTTTGCACCATGATCTATTAAATCATAGGAAGCTTTGTGGTACGCACGAATAACCCGCTTCCGATGATCCGTAGTAGACGCTGTTGGCATCCATCGTCTTTCTTTATCCAGGATTCGTTCATGGAATTCATCATCTCTTTTCCTAAAGAAATCAATTCCAATGAAAACAACTGCTATCGTAATAAAAACACCAGACACCCCTAGAAGGATATTAGAGATAACTCTTGGAGGAACTCCTGTGAAGGCTCCGGTAGGACCATTTGAGCTATTTGTGGGAGTGGGAGTTGGAGTTGTAGATGTTTGATTATTAGTTAGAGAAGGATCTGATGATGTCTCATTACTTGTTTCTGTTGCAGTAGGTCCGGTATCAGAGGGATCTGTGTTGACATCAGGAGTAATATATGGAAGATAATCACGAACGAAATCAACTAATAACCCATAACCTAAACCTATAAACAAAGCTAAGATCAAGGGCATAACAGACCTTGTCCAACTGCCATCTGAAAATAGTAACCTTAAAATATAGAGAAGAATTACTAATCCGAGGGTTATGAATGGAATATATAAAGCAATTTTTGTAAAAATATTATCGGAATCAGCAGAAGGCAAGCCGGTGAAAAAGTCACCCCAACTATTTTCCTCAATAGAATCTGTTACTTTTATCCAGTCAAGTTCTTGTATGTTAGACCAGGATAATTCTAAAACTTCAGAAGTAGTATAAGTACTATCTGTAGCATTTAACATCAAAGCGTCATTTACATAAACCCTAAAAGTCTGATTATTTGGTGTACGGATGATTTTTACGTTATACACAGCCCTTGCAACAGGGACAAAATGTGTAGAATTTAATTCCACCTCAGAAGAAGAACTGTCGAGTCGATTTATAGCAAGCCTTTGCCCGATTTGGAATATTAGCTTATATCCTTGAGGGGTTTTTGCATTGTTGGTGTAATTCTTATTCAAACCAATAAAAGTTATAGAAGCAGAACCCGACCCGTAATATTGAAGTTTCCATTCCCATTCTCCATATGCAACAAAGCTTTCATGAAAAGCCCAATTATCATTTGGTGTTCGAGCATATAAGGAGCCTTTTTCTCCCTCAAATAATCCTTGTGTTACCGTCCATCCTTCTATATTAGAATCAAAGAGATACTTTGTTGAAAATGCAAGAGCAACAACAGATAAGACTAGAAAAATTGTAATGAAAAGAAATTTCCTATCAACCTTCAGTCTGGAGAGTGAAAACTTTTTCTTGCTTCCCTTTTTTTTCTCCGCTGAAGAATCTTCTGACATAACTCACGCACCAAATACTCACAATAATATGCGTTTGCAGTATAATTATTCTTTCTAATATTTTGAAAATAAGGCAAAGGTGCTTAATTGCTCAAAAAGGGGTAAAAAGAAGCTAGGAGAACAACGAGGGAAAAGTCGGGGGAAGATTGTATATTCAAAATATAAGCATTCTTAGCAATTGACATTGAAGTTGCGATTTTATTGTTTTTGTATTTTAGATAAATTCGAGAATATTTTAAATAGCCTTTCAGAATTTTTGGAAATTCATCACTTGTCTTCCACTTTAGAAAAGTAAAGCTTCTATTCCTATAATAAAAACTTCTCAAAACAGTTCCATTGGAGGAAATTTTGTAGAATATTTTATTATCCATTTTTCGTGTTTCTAATTGTGCTTCTGAATCATTTAGTAGAAAAATGGTAGAATTAGGTGTTATCCTAATCCTTCCTATGACAGCCTCACTGCCGTCTACTTCTTGATATATTAACCAATGATTACTTATTGGCACAATTTTAAGTTTCACTAGCATCACGGCAAAGTTGGAGTGATTTCATAGTCCTTTTCCCACTCAACTTCGAATTTGTAGGTTATCTTAGTCACACTGTCAGGCTTGAGTTTTAACTCCCAAGTGTAAATTCCAAGATTATCTTCTACTGGAGCAACACTGGCTTCAAAACTCTTGATTTTAATCCTTTCAGATCGGGAATGGGGAATTGCATCTTTGATTGTTATTTGTGAAGCTTCTTTTCGGAAGTTCTTAATCTCTAGTTCGTATTCATAAGAAATGGTACGTTTACCTTTAACTAAGCCTGCTTTTTCTCTGACTCGTTTGAGTAGTTTCTTTTTAGCAGCTAATTTGAGTTCTTCTCGTGCACCTAGTTTGAATTCGTCTCTTGGGGGGACTCTGATAATATGTGTTTCACCTATGAATTCACCTTCGGAGTAAACTTTAGCGTTTCCACCAAGAATTACTTCATCATCATTAGTAATTTTATCTTGAGCGATAACTCCAAGAGCATCAGTGGCTGCCCAATAAAATTCTTTTTCAGTTTTCATTTCAGTAATAGTTAAAGTCACCGGATGAGTATTTCCATCAGATGGGATTGTCCATTTACCAGGAATAACATAGCTTTGTACTCCTGCAGCACTTTCTTTCATTTCTGCTACGGGTTCAATCATAGGTTCCTCAGGTGCTAAATCATCCATTGATTCTTCTTTAGCCATACCAGCAAATGCTGCGCCTGCTTTCATTTTTTTCATAGAACGTCTAGGTGCAGATGCAGGACGTACATATGGATCATAAATGTCAATATAGAAAGGATTTGGATCTATAACCCTGATTGGTTTGAATACCGCTGTCGATATTTCTAATTCAACATTCTTCCAGTCCTCTAATGTTCGGTTGACAACTTGTGCAATCCCTTTGAGAGTTGCTTTGGCAGGTTGCAAATCGACATCATAATTAGCAGTCCAAGTGACGCCTCTAGTTTGATAAGACAAATCAAAAACAAAGGGACCAGCTGTATTTACATCTACACCAATTGTTATGGCATAAGTTTGTTCTACTCGAGATCTATTGCGATATGCATTGATTTTTGCTTGCAATGTGCTCAGTTTTTTCTGGATCTTCTCAATATCCTCATCCAATTTTTGCTTTTGTTTTAAGAAATCAGTATTTCTTTTTGTTTCAAAATCAATGAACTCATTTAATGTTGTTAACTGTGATTCGCCAGATGCTAACCATTGTGGAAATTCGAGTGAGAATTTATCACTTAAAGCTTTTAGTCGAGCATTCTGCAAGCTAACAAATTCTAATTTTTGAGTTAAAACGAATAAGTCCTTTTGTAATTTATCTTCTTCAAGTAGTAAGGCATTCAAAGCTTCATGGGAAACCTCTTCTTGATAGACGGTTTCCACATCAATAGCACCCAAGGATCCCTTACCTTTACCGGAAACCCTAACGCTATCTTTGTGCAAATTCTTTGTTAATCCTTGAACACGCACTTGCTGGAACCCCTTTTTGAGTTCAGCCTTACCGGAACGATAAATTCTCGCTCCGTCTAAATACACCACAACTCTATCAATTGTGGATTTAAGAGTTGTAAAATTTTTATTCGACATAAGAATAGCCCTCAATAATTGATGTTTCAGCTAAGACGTTCTTTTTATAAAACCTTTCGAAATACTACCCCGAGGGAAAGAAAGAATTTTAAAAGGGCAGAAATAGGTTATATTAACCTATTTAGAACTTAGTTTCAGGTGAATCTATGGCAAATTTCATTGAGAAAAATTATCGATTGCTTTCAATAATCGGATTCATTTTGATAGTTTTCATAATAACTGGTGGTCTAATTTTTGGACCATTCAATGAGATATTACCGGATTCTCTTAGAGAAAAACTTGGGTATTCAACAACCTCATCTAACTGGGATGAGGACATGGAAGTAAGATTGATTATAGATTTCAGTGGATTTCGAGAAAATATTAATCAAACAATTCTTATCGAAGCAAATCATACAGCAAGTGCTTACACTATAATGCTTTTAGCAAATTTGTCTGTAGAAGTAAGGATTTTCCCAAGTGGGATATTTGTTGAAGCAATAGCTGGTATTGAACAGACTGCTAATAACTATTGGAAATATTATGTCGGCAGCAGTGCCGGTAATATTGCATCTGATAAATTCGATCTCCGTGAAAACAATGCTCAAGAAATAAGTTGGATTTACAAGAGTTTTTCATAAAATGGAAGGATAAATTATGCACTTAAAGAAAAATGGAAGAAGTGGCTATTTGCTAATTGTAATAACAATACTAATTTCATGTGTTATTGTAGAAAATGTATCAGCAAAAGTACCTACAGAACTCTATTATGGAGAAAATTTTACATGGATTATAGACGATTTCTCAGCAGGAAATAATCAATGGTACAATGTTTCAACGTGGGGTTTCTATGCAAATTGGCATGCAAACCAAAGCAATGTAGTTGGTTTTACTGCACTTAATTCGGTTGAAATAGAAAATAAGGAATATTTAACTGGGAATTTAGATATAGGAAATTTATCAATTACAACTCATGATCAAGATATTGGTTTTAACCTTGGTTTATCAGCTTTACCTTGGTATGGAGGTTTGGTTTCCTTAGAACCAGATTGGGATGTGCTTACAGATGTAACTCCTTTTAATGGAGAAAACGCCAGCATTGTTTACAATGATACAGGCAGGGTTATTGATACAGTAGTAGGCACGTATAGGATAAATTATGATGATGGTTTTCAAACAACGGAATTAGAATATGAGCCAAGAACTGGGATTTTAATTTCAGCAAATACTACTTTTGGATCTTTTTCATTAAGCATGCACCTAACATATTCCTCAATACCTTTACCCTATACGACCAACAATTTCCCTGCGATAACAATAGTGAGTGGATTCTTAGTTCTGGGTGTTTTTTCATTTGTTTGGCGACGAAAGAGAAAAACTAGATTGAAAAATTGAAGGAAGAGACTATGGCAAAGAATTCATCTGAAACTAAGAATGATATTTCTGTTATCAATGATCTTCAAAAAGAAGAAAATACAGAAGTTCAAGTTCTAGATGAGTTCTCACAAGTAAGACCAACCGTTAAGATTACTTTGCTTGCTATATTTACTGCTTTAGGTGTAGCATTAGCAGCAGTGTTTGCGTATTTGCCTTTCTTTGAATTGATGTCTTTAACATTATTTATTGGAGGAGCAATTCTAGGACCGCTTTATAGTGTGTTTTTAGCGATATTATCTTCATCACTTTATGAAATAATCTCTACGACATTGCTTGGTGTAGGCCCGATTATTTTTCCGTTTAAAATTATTGCTTACATATTAATTGCTTTAACAGGAGCTTTACTTGGTAGAATACTGTACAAGAAACCAACTTTCTTTTGGCGATTCTTTATGGGAGTCGTTGGTGGATTACTAACCATTAGTTATGATTTGATTGTGAATTTTGGCTGGATTCTTCTCTCAGTTCAAGTAGGGGATATAGAAAGTTTCTCTTTTGCTGCTTATGCTGTTGCACTAATATCTGGTATAGTTGTAACCATTTCAAGAACTGCTACGAATGTTATTCTCTTTCTTTTTGTCCCTGACATTCTTAATCGAGCAATAATTCCGATTTTGGGGAGCACAAAAGATAAAAGAAAGAGGTCCACAGTATTTCAAAGGTGTGAACCAATGGCTGAAGAACTAGCAGACACAAAGGATAAGATAATGAAGACGCTTGAAAAAACAGGCGCACTAAAATTTGGTGATTTTACACTTGCTTCTGGTGCAAAATCAAAGTATTATATTGATTTGCGAATAATTCCTAATTTTCCGGAAGAATTTAACTCTTTGATTGATGAGGCAGTGAGTTATATTACCAAGCATTTTCCAGATATAGAAGGTATTGTTGGAATACCTATGGCAGCAATCCCTTATGGAACTTTAATTGCTCATAAACTCAAAAAACCATATTACATTTTGAGGAAAGAACCAAAGAAGCACGGTCTTAAAAAAATGATTGAAGGAGAAATCACAAAAGGACAGAAAATACTTCTTGTTGATGATTTAGTCTCAAGTGGTTTTAGTAAAGCCTTTGCAATTACTGCATTGCGAGAAGAAGGTGCAACAGTAGAGGATCTCTTCGTCTTCATTGACAGATCTGGAGGTTTAGCTGATTTTGAAAAAGAGCAATCAATCAAAGTTCATTACTTAATCAATGCAAAAGATATTCTGGATAAAGTTAAGGAATAGTGTGTGAAAAAAATGTCCCAAAAATCAGCGATTATAATGCTAAGCGGTGGATTAGATTCAACGGTTTGTCTTTGGTGGGCACAAAACCAGCAATACAAACGAGTTGACTGTATCACTTTTGAATATGGATCAAAAGAGGAATCTGTTCTAGTACAAGCAACTAAGAAACTAGGGAGTTTAGCGAAAGTAAACAATCACGAGTTTATTCGTCTTGAGTTTTTAGCTGATTTCTCAAGAAGAATTGATAGTTCATTAGCCCAAGGGAGTAAAAAAGAGCTTCCAAAATTATCTTCAGATGAATTAGATGATCTTCCCTCGAGTTTAGAAAGTGCTCGATCTGTATGGATTCCAGGGAGAAACTTGTTATTCCTTTCCATTGCTTCTTCGTATTCGGAAATTATTGGAAATGATGTTGATATTATTACAGGATTCAATCTCGAAGAGGGAACAACATTTCCAGACAATACTCAAGAATTCATAGATGATTTTACTCGAACAGCGTCACGAGGCATACTAAATGCAAAAGTAAGTGTTATTAGTCCTGTAGCTGGAATGAGAAAAAAAGAGATTGTGGAATTAGGGGTCAAACTAAACGTTCCATTTGAATTCAGCAGTTCTTGTTACAATCCTAAGGGTTTTGACCAAAAAAACAGACCCATCCATTGTGGTATTTGTGAGAGTTGCTTACGCAGAAAAAGAGGATTCAGTGAAAGTTCAATTAAGGACCCAACGGTTTATGATGAGTAATAATAAGTATTAGATTAAGAAGAAATGATTCAGTAAGGAGAATTTACCTTGAGTACCAAAGATAAGAATGGAAGTGATAAGAAGAATTCCATTGAAGGTAGTATTGTAGAAATCTTCAGTTCTTATCAAGGAGAAGGAGGATCAGTTAAAGGATCATGTTTTGGTAGAAGGCAGATTTTCGTTCGTTTGGCTGGCTGTGATTTGAGGTGTGATTGGTGTGACACCGCACACTCTCGAGATGCTGACTATCCAGAATGTAAAGTTGAAAAGAAACCTGGAACATGGGAGTTTACCACATATAAAAATCCAGTAAGTCCTGAATTTGTTGTAGAACAAGTATTAAATTTATCAACAAAAGACCTTCATTCTGTATCTTTAACTGGTGGAGAACCAGCTTTTCAAGAAGAATTTTTTTATCAAATAGTTAATCGATTGTATAATCTCAAGATACCTATTTTTCTAGAAACTAATGGTTATTTTCCAAAACGTATTGCGAAAGTTGCTCCAAACATAACATATGCTTGTGTTGATATTAAGGATCGATCCGCCAATAGCGTAATAAAGAGCGAGTGGGAAAAACTTGTTGAAAAAGAAATGGAATCCTTAGCGATTCTGAAGAAGCACTCAGTACAAGTTTTTGCCAAAATTGTGGTAACAGAGCAAACTTCTCTTGATGATATTCGAATGTATGCAGACAAAATCCGGGAAATAGTTGTCCCTGTTGTTATACAACCTGTCACCCCAATTGGAAAAGTTGAACCAATTTCTCATCAAAAATTATTCAAAATAACAGAAATTTTAGCTGAGGTTTTACCAACAGAATTATATGGAATTTCTCTTCAAGCTCATAAGCTATTATTAATACTATAAACTGATTTTTTCATTTAATTTTACAAAGAATTAAAATACTACATTCATGTTAAAGATAGAAAACATAAATTTAATTCTGAGTGTTAAAAAATGACCTCGAAAGTATTTTTCGGTTCTTTACAACATGGGAAAGCTAATCGATTTGCATCTCTTGGTGCGAAATATGAGAAAATCCTTGAGTCCCTTGATTTTTCAACCATTGAAAAGAAGGATAAAGTCGCTATCAAAATGCATCTCGGTTTTAATGATGGATACCAAACTGTTCCGGTCTTTTTTGTAAGAAGACTAGTTAATGCAATTAAAAAGACAGGTGGTGTTCCTTTTGTGACAGACAATCCAACAGCTGTTTACAATGCAGTAAACAGGGGTTACACTGAAGAAACCTGTGGTTGTCCAATAATTCCTGTAGCAGGAATCAAAGATGGGTACGTTTACACGAAAAAAGTTGACTTCAAAGGCGTTGACTCTGTTGATCTAGCTGGAGTCTTACATGATGCTGATGTGCTAATTAATTTCGCGCACGCTAAAGGCCACGGATTACCTGGTTTTGGTGGAGTGATAAAAAATATTGCTCTTGGTGGGTTCGCTGCGAAAACAAGATGGAACAAAATTCATGGAGTAGTACATTACGACAAATATTGGGATGCAGATAAATGTACTCCAGAACACGCAAAGAAACTTGTGGAATCTTGTCCGGAGAAATGCATCGATTACAAGAAAGATAAACACGAACTAAAAGTTGGTTTTTATAATTGCAATCAGTGTATGAAATGTATTAAAGCAGACAAAAATGTTGGTTCTTTAGAAATAAAGCAAGAAAATTGTGATGCTTTCCAGGAGTTCCAAGCTATAGCAGCAAAACTAGTTCTAGATACTTTTGATAAGAATAAAATCTTCAACTTTAATGTCGCTCTTCAAATAACTGCATTTTGTGATTGTATGGGAATGCCACAACCAATCGTTGTAAATGAAATAGGTATTCTTGCTAGCAAAGATACTGTTGCTATAGAACAAGCGACTTTAGATTTAATTAAGAAAGAAGGTCTTCTTGAATCAAGTATACCACCGTTTCTAAATAATGTCCAATTAAAACCAGAATTGCATCCTTTCCAACAGCTCTTTGGGCACTTTAAAGATCCATATAAAACTGTTCAGTATGCAGAGAAATTAGGTATGGGTACATCAAAATACGAACTCGTTGAAGTCTTGTCTCCAGAGGAAACTGCAAAGATGGAACCGCCTAAAGAAAGATATGAATCAGAGCCAACTTTCTTCTAGTTGCTCTGTTCTATTATTTTTTCTTATTTTTTCTCTTATCTTTCTTTCTTTGTTTCTCTCGAGCAATTCGTTCTTTCTTATATTTCTTTAATTTAAGAGCATCTAATTGTTCATCGGTTAATTCAGGTGGTTTCAACAGAGGCTCAGGATTTTCAATAAGACTCTTAAATAAATCGAAAGTAGGTCCTGTATAAATTCCACTCGCAATACGATCATCAATACTCGTTTTAAGTTTCATGACTTTTTTAATTTCAATTTCATCTGTTTCTTGATTAACTATTGCTGCTTTGTGGATTTTTCCAATAATCATTAGGATACTTGCAGTTCCTAACTCAAAGGGGTGATGATAAACAGAATCAATGTTGAGTGAACCTAAATGAGCTATAAAACAAGAACACCATAATGGCATATCGTCTATGATGAATCTAAGGGGCATATTGCGGTCATCTGTCCAATTCATGAGCCAAAACATGAATCTAATGACCCAACGAGGCATTCCTCCCCAAAAATCGACGTCTTTTTGATTTGGATTTTCTTCATGTCGAGCTTCATAGATCTGCTTATTTACGATACTTTGAACTGTTTCCAAGGTGTCATAAGGATCAAAATCTATCATAGCGTTTATTTCTTCACTTTCTTCGGTCTTTTCTTTATTAACCACGAAAGACAAAATTATTCGGTTTCGTTGCCATAATCGACGACCTGCAACAAAACGATTGACTTTTGGTCGAAGAGTGATTGTTCTTACTATAGCAGTCAAAAATATTTGAAAGAGAGTTAATTTCTCGTCATCCTTCTTATCTTTATTATGCTTTTCTAGAAACTTGAAAGTATTTGTAAGATCAATTAGTATATCAGCATAAATGACACTTTCATGTCTCTTTTTCATAATATAAAATTCTAATTCACGAAACTTTGATGTTTTTACTAATTCTGCATCTGGCCTTCTTGGCATGTGTTTATCTCCTGTTAAATTACTGTAATTCATTGCAATTTACTTTATAAATTCTTTTCAGTTTTCATAGAGCAAATAATAAAAAAAAAGTAGAAAATGAACATTAGTTCAATTTCTGTAGTTTAATAATATCTGGCATTTTAGCTTTGATTTTTAGTCGTTTCTGGTTGTATAATTTCAAACCTGAAATTTCATTGCGTATTAAAGCAAAGAAATCTGATGTTGATATTTTGTAGACAAATTCTTACGGAGTATTAGTGTCTTCCATTTTTATTAATAGGAAAACTTAATTTTCAGAATAATCGAATATAATTATTAAACTCCAAAGTTGGTTTTAATATGGAAAATACCAAAATGCCAAAGATACAATTAGTAGCTCCCCCTTGTCCCAGATGTATTAAACGTGGTCAGTTAGTTAGAAATTTGACTGTTCGTAGTTTATTGATTACTGAAGCAAAAAAAAGAGTTGAGGATATTGCATACTATTTGTGTATGAGCTCTGATTGTGAAGTTTCGTATTATAGTAGATCACCAAATGAGGTATTTACAACGAAAGAAGTTAAAGTTCCAATTTGGTACAAAAAGGATGCTTCTCCAAAATATGCTTGTTATTGTAATGAAATTACAGAAGAAGAAGCGTTCAATGCAGCAAAAGAAACTGGCTTTACAGAAATGTCAGGGATTATTGAATTCTTACGAGAAAAAGTCAAATGTGTATGTGTAGCAAAAAATCCATCAGGTCTATGCTGTACACCATTATTCCCTGAAGCAATTGCTAGTGGGTTACGTGCAAAGCAAAAGGGAAACTGACATATTTCTATCTTTTAATTTTATATTACCAAGTAATTTATGTTAAAAAACTAAAAGGAAAAGAAATATATTTTATTTTGACGATTTGCTAACATTTAATTACTTTATCACTAAATAAATCAAACACTTACAAGATTTATAAGGTAGAGGAAAATGACAATCTTTTGTCCCAGTTGTGGTACTGCTAACCGTGATGAAGCTGAAATGTGCTCAGAATGTGGTAACGTTATTCCCAGATTAACTGATAATTCACTTCAGCAACCAGAACCAACAAGTCCTCCACCCAATGATTTTGGAGTAACTGAAGCCACAGAGTCAGAATTCGGCATTAATGTAGGATACCCACCTCCCCCACCACCTCCGGGTGAATCTGATTCATCTAGTTATCCTGCTGGTTATCCTCCTTATGATCATAGAAATGCACAATCATTAGGGAGAAAAACCGTTTGTGAACGATGTGGAACCGTTTTAAGAGCAGATGATAAGCAGTGTTCTGGATGCGGTAAACCAAATCCTACTGCAGTAGAAACTCCTTCTCCATATAGCATCCCGCAACAACCATATCAAACTGGCGAACCCTATTCTCCTCCAACACCATATGCGCCACAAGCACCTCCTCGCCCATCTCCACCTCCCCCACCACCACAAGATAAGGAAAAATCGAGTGGAAAACCTCAACAAAAGATCGCTAAGTGTTCTAGCTGTGGAGCCATTGTATATGATTATGAAACTCGTTGCAGTAATTGTGACAGAATTCTATCACCACCAACACGTCCAAGTAGAGATGCCCCTCAACCAGAAGGTCAAGCTCCTGCTGGAACTGCACGATGCTCCCGTTGCAATGCTATAGTTTATCCCCATCAAACCAAGTGTCCTAATTGCGACAAACCATTATCTCCTATACCAACTGATTCCGGACCAAAAAGACCCAGTCAAAGAATATCCCGATGTCGACGTTGTAGTCATATAGTTTATCCTACGGATACTCGTTGTCAGAATTGTGGTCGAAAACTAGACTCAGTCTAAATCATATTTTAGATATTCTCATTTTTTGACAAACAACTTCGATAAGAATTTATTCGAATCATTTTTGAATCTTGACGTAATTCATAGCTAGAAAATGATAAACCTAATTGTTCTGGGTTCTATTACCGAAGATCTGATCAGAATTCCAAATGAAAACGACAAACACTTTATTGGTGGTGTCCCAGTTTATGCCGCTTCTACCGCGAAAGCATTAGGTGAGTCTATAGGGGTAGTATCAAAAGTTGGAACAGATTTTCATTTAAAGAATCTTAAAGTTATAAATTCTTTAGATGCGGATCTCAATGGATTCAAGATAATTGGATCTACTTCCATGAAATTTGAGAATAAATACGATTTGAAAGGTAAGAGAACACAAAGAGTCCTATCTGTTTCTGATAAAATCTCTTTTAGAGATATTCCGGAAATGTATTATGATTCACAGTGTATTCACTTGGGTCCTGTTTTTAATGAAATTGATCCTGATCTGATAAATGAAGTTCGAGAGACCTTCGATTTTGTTTCATTAGATGGTCAAGGATTCACAAGAAGTCTTGATGAAAAAACCAGGAAAGTTATCCTTGAACCATGGCTTAATTATGAGGAATACTTGCCAAAACTTGATGTTTTGAAGGTAGATGATGCTGAATTGAAAGGTATAACAGCAACAACTAGCTTAAAGGACGCTATAGAGCTTGCACTTAAATCTGGAGTGAAATTGTTAGTTATTACTCAAGCTCACAAAGGAGCAATCATTTTTCACGAAAAGAAAAGATATGATATTCCAGCTATTCCAACAAATGTCGTTGATGAAACAGGGGCCGGTGATACATTCATAACTGCTTTCTTATTAGAGTATTTGAAAACAAAAGATTGCTATTATTCTGGTTTAATAGCCGCTGCAGCAGCTTCCTATAAAATCTCCAAATCAGGACCCATTCCTAATTATACTCGAGAAGATATATTGAACAAATTGAAAGCATTTCTTCCGGATTTTGTAGAAAAATAATTGGGCATTTTAATTTTTGTTAGGAACATTCAGTTATATTTTTCAACATGTTTGATGTAATCAACACTTGTACAAACACATGTTATGAGGTAATTAAAATGAGTGAAGAATATGATTATCGATTAGACGCTCCAAGCGCAGAACGAGTAGATGAAATAACAGATACAAAAATATTAGTTGCAAAATCTGTTGTATCTGAAGAAGAATCAAAAACAATTTTCGAAAAAGAAAAAGTCGAAGTTTTTAAGGGCTTTTTCCGCAGACCGAAGGAAACTGAAATTGTTATTAAGCAAATAGTGAAAAGCTATGAACCTTATATGCTCATCGGAGGAAAATATCATCTTCGTTATTTGACGGAACGAACGTATGATATCGATTTAATAGATGATGCTGTTTCTGTTTTTGTTCTCGGTGAAGAAATTATTGTTCCTGAAGAGGTAGAGGAAGAAGAAACAGAAGTTGATATTAAAGGTAAAAAAAGAAAAGGATTCTTTGAGGGACTATTTAAGTCTGGTAAGAGTAAAAAATCTGTTTCCAAACCCGAAATACAGCTAACAGGAATTGAACATGTTTTAATTGAAAAAGATATAATGGAAACTCGGAACTACAAAGGAAGCTCAATTAATCCTGACGTCTTACCTGAAGCTAATATGCTAGAAGGAAATGAACAATTTCTGAGAACAAATAATATAGAAATTCCAAAAGAATATGTAGACATTGAGAAATTTTCTAAGGAAATAATCGACGAATATACTCAAAAACCGGACAATGTTCAAAGAGTAATTTCCGAGAAATTAACAATCACAGATAGAAAAATTCTCTATTATCCCGTATTTTGGGCAAAGATGATCTATAAAGACTCAAAAGAGAAATTTGTTCGTTTAGATGCTATTACAAGAAAAGTTGAAGCACCTAAGGGAACACGTTATGCTCCTCCTCCTGATTCCAAGGAAGTCATTTCCACAGAAATCAGTACAGGTACATGCCCTGAATGTGGAACTGATATCGAATCAGATGATGTTTATTGTGAAACTTGTGGTGTAAAACTTTAATTGTTTTAGCAACCACAATTTCATTTCTATTTTTCTTTTTCTTTGAATTCGATTAATCCATATTCTTTGTAAAATTCTAGGTATTTCACAAGATATGGAATACTTACTTTTCCTAAATCATGTTCCACTAATTCAGCAATTTCAGCAAGAGTTAACTTTCCATCTAACCAGAATAAAGCAGATGAAAGCGTTGGGTGCATACCTTTGTATTCTTCATTAAGTTTTTTCATTTGCTTATCGTCAGTATAGGATATATCCATTAAACTCAAACCAGAAATAGGTCCTTTGATTAGTTTTATTGGAACCATTTTCTTTGCAAATATATCATATTTGTCCTTCTTTCTTTTTGAGGGTGATTCCTTTTTGATTTTCATAGATTCAGTGATTCGTTTTATTGCTACTTTTGTAGCATTGATTTCAACCATTGCATGAGTAGTTATTCCTTCTTTCATTTCATTGAGAAGGTTCATCAGAATTTCTTTCTCTTCTTTATTTTTTGTTAGTAACATCACAGAATCCAAAGCTTGGTGTTCTCGATCTCTTCTAAAGAGAATTTTGGAATCAATTTTCTTTAGAAATTGGTAAACTAGCTGCTCTTTTGTTAAATCCTTGGAAGGTTTATCGTTTTCTTTTTTCTTTTCAAGAGTTTCAACTTTAGATTCTAGCTTTATTAGAAAATTGTTTAGCAAGTCTTTACTAAGATTTGTTATTCTTCCTTTTCCTTTTACATTGACTTCTCTAGCCACCCAAAGAATATCTGGTAACTCGGCATTTGCTAAATAGTAGCAATAAGTTGCTGTTAAAGAACCTACAAGATGAAGTATTTCAGCTGATACTTTCTCTATGGTATCTTCTCCTGTGTGATAATAGCGATCTGGCCATTGAATAAACATTGGGGTACCAATTCCTACATCAGGATGACCTAAAACAACGTGATCTGAACCACCTGAAAGCGGTTGATCATTGGCAAATTTGAAAGTAGCATAGCCACCTGTTCCTTGGAAATTTGTCACTTCTTTACTTGCATCTGTTAACATAGCACTTAAGACATCATTAACATAAGATGGTAACGCATTGTGTGTTCTTTCCATAACGAGTGTTCTACCGCCACCAATGGTTTGATCTGCACCAACCATGTCTAGGTTAATTCCAGCAATGAATTCCGGTATTTTCTTTTCATTAGTAGCTAAATAACAATACGTTCCTGTGAATTCCGCCATTAGGAGAAATCTTATCCCTCTTTTCGGTTGTTTAAGCTCTCCAGATACTATTAAATCATTGAGAGCACGAGCAACTTCAATTAAGGTGCCGCATCCAGATGCATTATCTATTGCTCCTGGTTTTGGATGACAGAGATGCGCAACTGCTATAACTTCTTGTCCTTTCTCTTTCCCAGGGATGAAAAACTCTACAACTTCCATTTCTCCATCATAGAAAC
>DAOVPS010000099.1:0-11597 GCA_030629105.1 Candidatus Heimdallarchaeota archaeon | reverse complement strand
GATCTCCTCAGATTATTAGGAAGAAAATCCCGTCCAATTGGTTTGTCAGAATTCAATTCTGATTAAAATAGAGATTTAGTACTCTTGCCCAATACTTTGACTTTGAATCCTGATTTTTCCCATTTTGCATGATCAAGTATGTTTCTAGTGTCAAGTAAGTTTTTGTGCTTGACTAGTTTAGCAATTTTCACTGGATCAATTTCTTTAAAGATATCATGATCAGTTATCAAAACGATACAATCACTATCTTTTACTGCTTCTTCAAGTGATAACAATTCACCTTCAGCAAACTCATCACAATGTGGATCATGGATTTTTATTTTGTAGCCTTGCTTTTCAGCGAGTTGAATGAATTTCAAAGCAGGAGTTTCTCTCGAGTCATCTACATTTCCTTTGTAAGCTACACCGAGGATTGTAACTGCTGGAAATGAGATATCAGGATCAATTAGTTGTTTAGTTAACAAAAACGCATAATTCGGCATGTTGTCATTAATATTTCTAGCAGTTGTGATTAATTGAGCATTAAAAGTCCCTTCAGTTAAGAACCAAGGATCAATAGCCAAGCAATGACCGCCAACCCCAGGACCTGGGTTGTGAATATTTACTCGAGGATGAAGATTAGCTAATTTTTTGGCTTCCCAAACGTTAATTCCAAGATCCTCACAAATCATTGCAAACTCATTTGCCAAAGCGATATTCAGATCCCTAAAAGTATTTTCCATTAATTTTACTGTTTCAGCAGTTCGAATATCTGTAATCAGTAATTTATCAGGGTGTACAAAAGCAGAATAAACTTCCTTTGCTATATCTGAACCTTTAGGTGTTAATCCACCGATAATTCGGTAATTGTTAATCATTTCATTAAGAGTATCGCCTGGAATAGCTCTCTCTGGGCAATGAACGAAATAGAAATCACTACCAGCTTTTAACCCCGATTTCTCAAGCACCTTTCTAAAGAGGGTTTCAGAACTTGCTGGAGAAATTGTAGATTCAATTATGACAAGATCACCTTTCTTCAAATGAGGATAAATCATTTCACAACCAGCTTTTACATACTTCAAATCTGATAAATGGTATTTCTTGTCTAATGGTGTCTGAGCACAAATAATGAAGACATCAGCTTCTTGCACTTCTAATGCAACATCAAAAGTTTTTACCTTTCTTGCCTTGTCTAATAATTCTTGAAGACCTTTCTCCTCAAAATGAACTTTTCCTTTGTTTAACGACTTCACTACTTTAGGATTAATGTCGACACCTAGTACTTTGCTTTTATGAGTGGCAAATAATAATGCAGTAGGTAATCCAATATACCCTAAACCTAGAATACATATTTTCCTCATTTTTTCAAGACCTGTTTTGGTTTTAGACAATAATAATTCTGGAAGTTATTACTTAAATAAATATTTTTTATGTATTTCAATAACTCAAGATTATTTCTGAAACTAACTGATAAGTTTCAGTTTTAACTTTATTCTGTTAATGAGACGTGTTTTTTGAAAAACGGTTAAACCTTTAATGTGAAATTTACTTTTAGAGCTCTTAAGATATCCAACAATGAAATATATTCCAGTTTTCAAATTCTGATTTCTTATTATAACTCTGATTGCTAAGTTAATAGCATAGGCAATCCAATAACCTACTTCTTTTTTGGCTATACCTCTGTAATAATGAACAGGCATAGGAGCATTAGTATTTCTAGGTCTTAAATGGTAAACATATGGTTTTTCAAAGTGCCGAATGAGTTTTCCAGAAACATCTCCTTTGTAAATTGGAATGGATTCCCAGGCATAGCTAAGTTCATATCTTCCTTGACAAACTTCTATAAAATAACCCATTCGATAAACTCTACCAGCAGAACCATGAACATGACTAATATTTATCTTCTCACCCGGACATGAACCACTTGTTATTACTAAATTAGGGTACTTCTCGAAGTACTGTAGTATTTGTTCAGTATAATCATCGGTTAATAAAGAATCAGCACCATTAATTATTAAATAATCATATTTCGATAAATCAACTGATCTAAATCCATCATTATAAACAAGAGCTAATTTTGGCAAACCTAAAGCAGTAGAACCACGATCTTTTCTATTAATAATTTTGTATTTTAAGCCAGTTTCTTCAAGAACTTCTTTTGCTACTTGCTCAGTTTTATCAGTGGAACCATCATTAACAACTACGACCATTGCAGGTTTAGGTTTTTGTCTGCTAAGTGCTCGTAAAGTTTTACCTATATAGTGTTCTTCATTTCGAGCAGGAGTTATGACCAGGATTTTTGGCATGATTGTCCCATCTGTTATTCATTAACAATTCTCTTGTTTTTAAAGATTATAATCTAAACCTGAACCAATTGGTATATAGAAATATTTTTCTTTGATTTTCTCGTATTCTACTTTTCTTCTTCCATCAACTAATACTACTTCTTTAGCTAATTTTGCTTTAAGTTTGATAAGAAAATCAGTACTAAACTCTTTGTGAGCAGTCATTAAAACAACAGCCGATGTGTTCTCTACAGGAGCATCTTCTACTTTCTTAAACAGTTTTGCACCCCAAAGTTTCTTTTCATCGGTAATTATGTTTGGATCAATTAGAAGTACATTAGCACCTCTTTTTATTAGATTCTTAATGACAATTTCTGATGGAGCAGAACGAAGATCCCCAGTATTTTCTTTGTATGCAGCTCCTAAAACAATTATTTTTGTTCCTTTAACTGGTTTCTCGATTTGATTCAATCCACTTTGAATTAAATCAGTCATATGAAAAGGCATCCAGTCATTCAATCTTCTTCCAGCTAAGATAATTTCGGGATTGTAACCCAACTCCTTGGCTTTGGTGGTGAGATAATAGGGATCATGAGGTAGACAATGACCACCAACTCCAGCCCCAGGGAAATACTTAATGAAATTCCACTTAGTAGCTGCTGCTTCTATGACTTCTATTGAATCAATACCTAATAATTCACAAATAAGCGCTATTTCATTCATTAAAGCAATATTAAGATTTCTTTGAGTATTTTCAATTACTTTGGCAGCTTCAGCTGTTTTTGTATTTCTTACTACAAAGACACTGTCTTCAATTTCAGATATAGATGAATATAATTCCTTCAAAATATCAACAGTTTCTGGAGTATCAGCACCTAGAATTCGATTTAGATTTGAAATGGTGTGTTCCTCATCTCCAGGATTGTATCGTTCAGGAACATATGCGAGGTGAAAATCTACACCTGGTTTCTTTTTGGATATTTTAGCTATAGTCACGCCAAGGATTTCTTCTGTGACACCAGGATAAACAGTTGATTCCAAAACAATAATTTGATTTTCTTTCAAATTCTTTGCAATCATCTCCCCAGCATTTATTATGTAACTTAAATCAGGAACTTTTTGAGCATTAACAGGAGTAGGAACTATAACTAATACAAAGTCACATTCCTTAATGCATTCAGTGTTATCATGAAAAGTGATATTCTTAGAAGCTAAAGCCTTTTCTAAATTCTCTTCCAAACCAACATCATAAAATGGTAGTTTGTTTTCATTCAATGTTTTTATTTTCTTCTTATCAATATCAAAGCCAAATACACTGAATCCCGAAGTTGCAAAATGTAAAGCAGTTGGTAATCCAACATATCCGAGTCCCATAACACAAATCTTTGCTTCTCTTTTCTGAATTGATTTCTCAAGTTCCTTAATAAAAGACAAAATAAATCCTCCATTTCGGTTGTTTGAACATCTTATATGGATTATTTTTTTCTTTTTAAATAATATAGTATCTTTACGACTGCTATTTATATTTAAAATTTGTTTGATATCCCCAATTGATACAACAAATGATGTGAAGAATTTTCACTTCTCTTTGATCATTTGTGTTACAATTTTGGCGCTTCTTTTAGAAGCATTCCCATCAAATTTGGCTAAATTATTTATTAGTTTGTTACGATTAGTTTTAAGTTTCTTTCTAACTGCCTCATCAAAAAGCGTTTGATTGATTGCAGAAGCTAATTCTTTTTTAGTTTCTACTTTTATCACCGCGCCAGTATTTTCAAACAAACTATTCTCTAATTCACCTGGAGGAATGAATGTAATTACAGGTTTATCGAATAACATTGCTTCTAGTCCTGCTGTTGAATGAATTGTTATTGCAATATCACATGCATGCAGTATATCAAATAAAGAAAGATTTTTTGTAATTATCGCATTAGAGAGATTATATTGATTATTAACTAAATCAGCAATTTCCGAGGTATTTTCTCTAGGATGAGGTTTCCAAATAATTTGTAAATTAGGATAGGTCTCGCTAAGTGTTTCTGTTACTTTTTTGTTAAAATAAATCCTGTGTTCATTAACAGGTAAAGCTTGACTGAGAATGGCAATAGTTTTTATTTTTTCACTAAATTTAATTTCTTTGAGGAATTTAGCTTTATCGAAGTGTTCTGTTTTTTGAATTATATCCCATTGTGGATTTCCAACAACTTTTACACTTTCTTTAGAATAACCTCCAAATTTAACTAGCAAATCTTTTATTTTCTCACCATGGACTAATGTCAAATCAGCTAAATGATCACAATACTCGTTTAAAACAAATTTGCTATTTTTACAGATCATTTTATCTGAAATAAAATACTCAGGAGAAGCGAATTCTATATTTCCATGTTGCATTGCTATTGTAGGGATTTGGAGTTTCTTCGCAGCAAAAATCAGAGATTTGCCAAACGCTGAGTGTTCATTATGTAATATTATATTCTTAGGTAGAAAATCTTGAATTGCTCTTTCGAAGAGGACAATCTTTTCACAAGCATTACTCATCTCAGTTTTGAAAATCCTAAACATTTGAAAACTATAAGCGTCTAATAAAGAAATTTCTTCAAATGAAAATACATCCTTAAATTGCTCATTCTTGAATAATTTCTTCAACCTTCTATGTGTTATACGACGATTTTTGCTTGTCTTGTTTGCGAGAGCAAATGAATGATAATAATATAAGGGAATGTTTTTTGTTTCAGAACGAATTTTGTGGATTTTATTAAACATCTTCCTCTCGTTAAAATCTTTTAAAACTTCAAGAGAGTAATGATCAAATTCACCCAACTTGTCTATTTCCAAGAGAATGTTTTTCTGATAGATTTCATGTTCCTCTATCTTTCCTTCGATGGTATAACCTAGCCGAAAATATGGTGCATGGGACAAATAACAGATAATTGATTTCGAGGATTTTTTATATTCTGACTTTCTTACTACTGTTCTGCTCCAATTTTGTTCTAAGAGAGAATTTATCCATCTTTTTGAACTAATTACTTGATTAATGAAAAATCTAGAAATTTTTTTAGTGAATTTCTTAAGAAAAGCATTTTGTGTCTTAAATAAGAGAAGTTTTTTCCCACAGATTTTTCGCAATATCTCTGAGTGTTCATATTGTGAATCAAAAATAATCAATGATGGTTTAAATTTCTCAATCAGATTATTTAAAGCTGATACAACTGCAATAAAATCATGATTTCTGATCTGGCTGAATATCTTATTCGGTAAAAACCACCAAGTATTCACATCATCTAAAATGAATTCTTTTCTAAAATGATCTAAGCGGAAAAGTCTTTTAGATATATTGACTACAAAATCTATCTGAAATTTTCGTTCTTGATATGTTATTTCATCAGCAATAAAATCTTCAAGTTTCCTTATTTGTAAATTATTATTATCAGAAAAATCATCACTCTTTTCTCCTTTATTAATAATAATGACTTCACTAAATTCTGATGACAATTTTTTTACTTTTGTCTTTAACCACTTTGATTTTTTCTTTGAAGTAAAAACCATCAAAACTTTGCTTTTATTGCTCATTAAACTAACCACTAAAAATCCTTAATTTTGGTATTATTAAAGATTATTTATAAAAAGATTATTTCAAGAAGAAATGTTAGGGGAGCTTTCTATAAAAGCGAAGATGATAGGAAAATAGATATAATTCACAAAGGTAGTAAAACAATCAGCAGATGAGAGGAAGACAAACATGAAGGCATTTAATGTTGGAAGTAAAGAGATTGGTGATGGCAATCCAGTTTACATTGTAGGTGAAATGGCATGGTCTCATGATGGATCAATTGAGAATGCCAAAACAATAATTAAAGCCTGTGCAGATGCTAATTGCAATGCAATCAATTTCCATGTTACTTTTCTCGAAAATTATATGGTTCCTCATTATCGGCTTAAGGATAAGATTTCAGCTTATGATAATCTAGCAAAGCTTACTTTGAATTTCGATGATTGGAAAGTGCTATTTGAATATGCTCGAAAATTGGGATTACAAATAAGCGCTTTGTGTAATGATTTGGAAAGTGCTGATTTTGTGAAGAAACAAAATCCAGATATCTGTATGTTTCATGCAAGCGCTTTAACAGAGGAAGAATTAATCCGAAAAATCGGGCAAATTGGCAAACCAGTCTTTTTTGCTGTAGGAGGTTCTACAGTAGAAGAAATCTTACAAGCTATAACTTGGCTCAAAGAGGAAGGGTGTAATGAAATAGCTCTTTTATATGGTATGCAAAATTACCCTACAAAACTAGAAGATAATAATGCTAATTATCTAAAAACATTGAAGAAGATGTTTAAAAGACCAATTGGATTTTCAGATCATACCGAAGGAGAAGACCCATTAGCTTTAATTGTTCCACTAATGGGAATACCTCTTGGTGCAAATATAATAGAAAAACATGTTACTTATGACAGATCCGCTAAAGGTATAGATTATATTGCTGCTCTAAATCCTGATGAAATTATTGCTTTTGTTGATTATGTTAGAAGAATTGAAACGATATTTGGTAATAGTAAAGTTACAGGCTTGACAGAAGCTCAGAAAAGTTATAGACAAACTGTAAGAAAAAGAGCGGTAGCAATCACTAATCTAAAAGCTGGACAGATAATTACATCAAAGGATATTCGATTCATGCGATCAGATGAAGGGATTCATCCAGAAGAGATCGAGTTTTATCTCGGAAGAAAGATAAACAAAAGTGTAAAGAAATACGACCCAATTACGCAGGATTTATTCTAGAAAAAAATGAAAATAGAGGATAAAACAATGAAAGTGGGTTTTACAATTACAGCAAGAATGAAATCAACACGACTTCCTAAGAAATTGACTTTGAAGATATTTGATAGGGAAATCATAGCTCTAATGATAGATCGTTTGAAGCAAAGCGAAGTTGTTGATGAAATTATTATTGCTACTTCACTAAATCCACAAGATGAAATTTTATGTGAAATTGCTGCAAGAGAAAATGTAAAGTGTTTCAAAGGAAGTGAAGATGATGTTCTTGAACGTCTTTATTTAGCAGCAAAAGAATATGAATTGGATTATATGCTGAACATAACTGGTGATTGTCCTTTAGTGGCTTTTGATTTTATAGAAAAAATAGTTCAATTATATAAAGAAACAAATGCTGATTTGATTACCTCCTTCAATTTACCACATGGTTTCTTTGTTTATGGCTTAAAAGTAGAAGCTGTTAAAAAAGTGCTTGAGTTAAAGAAGGGGACAGACACTGAAGTCTGGGGAACCTACTTTATTGATTCGGGATTATTTGAGGTTCAAGCTCTAGATGTTCCAGAAACTTTTCATAGGAAAAATTATCGCTTAACATTAGATTATCCAGAGGATTTTGAATTCTTCAAAGCTGTTTACAAAGGGCTAGGAGAAGAAACATATAAGAAATCTTCAAGGGAAATTATTGATTTCTTAGATAATCATCCAGAAATAGTTGAGATAAACGAACACTGTGAAGAAAAATATAAGAAAAGGTGGGAGAGCCAAAGGAAGTTAGATTTGAAATGAAAATTGGTGTTATTGGTTTAGGTTCAATTGGGCAGAGACATGTAAGATGCCTGAAAGAATTAGGTTATACAGATATTGTTGCTTTACGAACCAAGAAAGGTACCTTGAAGAAATTAGCTGATGACCTAAATTTTATTGAAGAAACTTCTGATATTGAGGAGTTTTATTCCAAGAAATTGGACGGAGTAATTATTGCAAATCCTACTTCACTTCACATCGCATCAATGAAAGTAGCTTTAGAAAAAGAACTACCAATTTTTGTTGAGAAACCTATTTCTAATTCCTTGGCTCAATTAAATGAAATTAAGAATTATGATACAGCAAAAGTCACAGTGGGCTTCTGCTTAAGATTTCATGAAATAACAGAAGCAATAAAGAAATTCCTTTCAGAAGAAGGGCTTGGGAGAATTTACAAAGCAAATCTGTATGTGGGACAATATTTGCCATCTTGGCATCCTTATGCAGAATATCAAAATGAGTATTATGCTCGAGAAGAACTTGGGGGCGGAGCAATTAGAACGTTATCTCATGAAATAGACCTGATGCTGCATTTCTTTGGCAAGCCTAAAGAATTGACTGCCTCAGTAGAAAAAATCTCGGATCTTGAAATCGATGTTGATGATAATGTAATAATAATAAACAAAATGGTAGATAATTCCATTGTGAAAATTGAATTGGATTTCTTAAATCCAGAATCAACTAGGTCAGGGATAATTATTGGAGCAAAAGGAAAATTAGAGTATTCTTTTTCAGAGCTAAAAGTTGAATTTACTGACTATAACAAGAAAAAAGAAACGATATATAATAACAAAAATCTAAATCCAAACAAAATGTACATCTCTCAAATGAAAGAATTTATCGAGCTCATTAAAAACAACAAAAAAGTAAGATGTGCAGTTGATGATAGTATTATTCTTATGAAAATAATCAAAGCAGCAGAAGAATCATCTAAGAAGAAAATATGGATAAAAGTAATGTAGAAGGTGTAAGTATGAAGGGTTTATTTAATTTAGAGAAAAAAGTAGCAATAGTATTCGGCGGAACAGGTTATCTAGGCATAAAATTTTGTGAAGCATTATTGGATTATGGAGCAAAAGTGTATAGTTGTGATATAAAAATAAACGACTCAAAAGAAATTAATGCTTTAAGAGAAAAATTCCCAGATCAATTTGTTTTAATGAAAATTGATGCAACAAAAAAAGAAGAGCTAGAAAAATTGCGAGAGCAAATCATGAAAAAGGAAAAAACTGTTGATATTCTAGTGAATTCTACAACAATGAAAGGTAATGATTTTTACTTGCCTTTCGATGAAGTTTCTTTAGAGGGATGGAATATTGGGCTTTTAGGTAATCTTACTATTCCTTTCTTGACAATCCAAACCTTCATACCGATAATGAAAAAGCAAAAAAGTGGTTCAATTATAAATGTGTCATCACATTATGGTTTAGTTGGAAATGATCAAAGTATCTATGTGGGTTCAAACTTACATGAAATCTATGTTAAAGATTCACCAGATATAAAACGGATTTATTCTCATGGAGTATATAATGCAGCAAAAGGAGGCCTAAACAATTTCACAAGGTATTTGGCTGCTTATTACGGGGAATATAATATTAGAGTAAACACTTTGTCTCCAGGTGGAATCTATTACAAATCTGAGAATGAGACTTTCTTGAAGAAATATTCTGCCAAAGTTCCTTTAGGGCGCAAAGCAGATCGTGATGAAATAAATGGAGCATTAATCTTTCTTGCATCAGATGCTTCTACATATGTAACTGGTCATAATCTAGTTGTTGATGGTGGATTCACTATTTGGTGATAAAAGAAGAATTTCGTTTCCATCATTTTTTCTTTTCTTTTTTAATCTGAGCAGGCACTCCGAATGCAGTACAATTATCTGGTAAATCTTTAATTACGACTGAACCAGCCCCAACTAATACGTTTTTCCCGATTTTTATGTTTGGAATTACAGCAACACCAGTTCCAATAAGAGAATTAGCTCCCACATGAACTGTTCCAGAAAGATTTGCTCCAGGAGCAATAAATGCAAATTCACCAATTATGCAATCATGATCTATTGTAGCTCCAGTATTGATTATTGCGCCATTTTTAATTTGGGTATCGGCATTTATAATTGCCCCAGCAACAACAAGAACTCCTTTTCCTAATTTAACCGAGTCAGAGATAATTGCTTTAGAGTGAATGGCATTAACTATAGTAAAATGACTTTGTAACTTGGAGTATATTTCCTTTCTAACAACATTATCCCCAATAGCAATAAACACACCTTTTACTTGATCCTTTAGTTTACTAAAGAGATCTTCTGTTGTTCCAGCAATTGGTAATCCACAGAATTTTTCGTCTACTCTCGTAGGATTATCATCAATGAATCCTATCACTTTGTGTTCAGCTGATGAATTTATTGCATCAAAGCAAACTTTACCATGGCCACCTGCACCGATTATGAAAATTTCCAATAGTATTCACACTCTATATTTTTTCTATCATGTTTCTACTAATATCAATACTCGCAAGTAAATCAACAATTTTCTTGCTTGAATCACCTACACCATAAGGATTTATCGAATTTTTGATTTTTGCCTTATAGTCCTTAGTTAAACATAACTTAATTGCTTTCAATATTTCATTTTTGTTATAATCAACATCAATAATATAATCAGCTCTTTCTCTAGCTCTTTGTCTTGTTCCGATGTTTACAACAGCTAGATCTAAAGCTGCTGCTTCTATGATTCCACTACTAGAATTTCCAATAATAACATCAGCAATAGCCATTAATCCTAGATAGATATCTCGAGTAAGGCTTTTGAAAGATTTTAAGAAAGGTAATTTTTCATATTCTTTTATTACTTTAATCATTGCCCTTCCCCCAGCATCAGAATTAGGATATATTAAGACACTTTGTTTTTTTAATGTTGAAATTACTTCTAAAGTCTCTCTTATTTGATCGGCACTTTCTTCTACTTCAAAAGTATTAGAATGTTGTACTACAAGTAGTAACTCGTCATTCAGATTAAAACCCAATTCTTTTTCTATCATTTCTTTTGATGCATATTCACCGGAGTAAATTGGATCTAATCCAGGAGCCCCAACTACAAAAATTGTTTTTGGATTCTCATTCATAGCAATAATTCTTTTTTTACTTTTTTCAGTAGCTGGTAGATGAATACTTGAGATTTTTGTGATTGCATTTCTATTCAAATCATCTACAGTACCTGTAATTTCTCCACCATGCAAATGAGCGGTAAGTATATTCATGTGAGATGCTGCAATAGCTGCAGCAAGCATTTCTCCACGATCACCTAGCAATAGAACAATATCTGGTTTTATTTTCTCAAAATTATGAGTGAAACCTATAATTGCTTTCCCTATTGAACGAGCCATCGCGGCCCCAGTATCCAATTTTTCGAGAATTTCTATTTCAGCATCGATTGTTATGCCCAGATTTTTAATTGCATCCACCGTATTTCCGAAATCCTCTGAAAGATGCATTCCTGTCGCAATTAGTGATAATTCCAATTTTGGATGAGCAATTATTTCTTTAATTATAGGAATGTATATGCCAAAATCAGCTCTAGTTCCAGTTATAATGCAGATTTTCCTCATAATTATTACATCCTAATTGTTTAAGAAATTAAACCATATCCCAATTAATTATCTGATCTTCTTCAATGTCAACTCTAGCTTGTTGTCCTATAATGATTTCCCAATATTTCGGAGAAATCCCTGATCCGGGCCGTTTAACTGTTAGCATG
>DAOVPS010000167.1:0-7327 GCA_030629105.1 Candidatus Heimdallarchaeota archaeon | reverse complement strand
TATGGGACCAATGCCAATATCAGAAGTTTCATGTGTGTAGTAGAAATTTTCAAATTGCTCTGGTGTTTCCAATCTATTACCAATCAAATCAATAGTTTGAGCAATTTTTTTCGATTCAATGAACTTGAAGGATTGTTCATAGAATTCCAAAGGATATCTTCTTGTACAATCCACTGCATGTGATTCATCATCAACCTCAAGTGGATTAAGTAAGAGTCCTAAAGTTAGAGGAGCATCCATTGAGCCTCCCCTTGTAATAGGGAGGAAATGTTTAGAGAAATCGAGAAAACCCTCAAGCATTAAAATAACAGCATCCTCATCTCCGTCACAGTTTCTCCGTTTCGCAGCATGCCAGTATGGATGAGCCAAATTTCCTTTAACCTTTGTGAATCCAATTACTCTTCCTGTAATCCCCGAGGAGGTATGCGGAGCGAGACCGATAATTAGGTGTCCGATAAGTTCTGTAATTCGGGTTATATTATAGAATCGAGGTAAACCATAAACAGATTCCAGCAAATCATCAACATACTTTGAAACTCTGACGAGGAATTCACCATTATCTATGTTTAAAACAACATCTTGTATTTTCAATTCGCAAATCTGATTTTCATCTGTCAATGGTTCTCCATTCACATCTTCTGTATAACCCAGTTTGTTTAATTGATCTAATGTCGCATTAATCTCTCTTGGCTTAAAATGCATTAATGGAATATCAGTTGAATCAAATCTTATTGTTCCATCTTTGTATACATTCAAACCATGTCTAGCTCTTAGGAATCCCTTTTCTAAAATCTCGGGAATACGAGTGCGATTCATTAATTTCTTTACACCTTTTGTTTTTGGCGGAATCGAGCCACCCAATGCTTTTTTCACTCGAGTTATTTCTTGTTCAATATTCACAAATCTCGTATTGTATGTAACTGTTGGACGTTTGCATTCTTTACAAAAAGTATCTTTAGTTTCTACACCACAAATGTAACAGCTTCTAATTACTTCCGTTCCTCTCTGACAATTTGGGCAACTAGAAAGATGAGTAATTATTTCACAGGTTTTACATTCTCGTTGTATAACTGTAATTTCTATTTTCTTCTTTTTCCCAGCTTCCAGGATTAATCTATTATTTCCCCCACCTTCCATCTCAAGTGGGTAAAGAGTATGCACAGGTGGATTCATTTTTCGTTCTTTTGCTTTTTCTGGTCTTCCCATTCTTGCTCCAGAGTAAATTGGGTTTTTCATTTTAATCTCAAAGGGAACAATGTATTCGAAGGGTGGTTCTACAGTTCTCTCTATTTTACTGGGATCTATCGCTTTATTTTCCAATTGCATGCAGTGTTCCAGTATAAGATTATTTTCTTCAATAACAACACATCCATCCTTCACTCTATGAGGTAAACCAATTCTTTCCAAAAATCTTTTAGCGGAAAAATCTTGGTCAAGTATTATTGCTTTCGGGTTTTTGGAATACTGAGATATTTTTTCTTTGCTTGTGATTCTCCTTTCCAACATTTGATCTCGTAATTCAAAAAATTCGTCAAATGAGATATCATGCCAAGCATAGGTATAATATGGGTGTAAAGGAAGCAATAATTCATAACAAAAACTCAAAGCTTCTTCTTGAGTCGGTTTTGTTGCAATAGGATGGTTCAAAAACTCTCGTAAACGTTCAATTGTTATCCCGACGGATTTTGCAGCAACCCCAAGATCATTATCACAACGAGATTTTATTCTCGATTCTAAATACAATACCCACCATTCTTCAACAAAACCTGAAGGAATCAAAGGATGATTGTTTTCTAAGAACTCACCAAATCCTACAAGTAAGTCACCCAGAAAGAGTATTTCTTTAATTTTTTTGGAATATTTTGTTGCTTGTTCATATGACTCTAATCGTAAGACTGTGCCATCTTTAAGTAACACAATAGGGCCATCTATAGAATCCACAGGCATAACTACGCTTCCCTTTCCCGGTCTTTCAGTTCGGATATGTGTTCCAGGTGCTAAGAACTCCAACACAACTTTCATTGTTGCAGGATGAATCCCTATACCAGCTAAACCAGTATTTCTCGAATGTCCATATCTAATTCTAAATCCACCGAGTCTTGAGGGATGTGAAAATATTGGTCTTCCTGAAATCACATCTTTTATGTAGCCATCAGATGGTTGCGTTTTTGCTTTTTGTTCTTCTTTTTCTTGATCATCTTGAGCTTTTGCTACAGTAGCTTTTAGATCTTTTAACCAATCCCAGTCGGTCAATCCAACTGCAGTAACTGTTCTTAGTATCTTCATTGCACGACCAATTATCCCATCACCTAAGACTAAGCAAGCTCCTCCTCTCAGGCAATTCGTTTCTATTCGGGGAAGATCTCTAAAAGCTGAGACTTCCTCTGGGTTCGTCTTTTCCCCGGTTACCTCCACAGGGAGATTTCCAACTGCTGTTTCAATTTGCTCTGTAGTTGTGGGGCTTTGTAAATGCATTACTCTGTTATAGAGGTCTATTTCCTCTACAAATCGCATCATTTCTTGTCTTGTTGCTTTATAGCGTGATAAACCCAAAGCTTTCCTAACATGATCTGATACTAAGACCGTGAGTGCTGCTTCTGTTCCACCAGCAGCTCTAATTGGTCCTGCGAAGTAGATAGCTAAATATCTAGTATTATCATCATTTCTCTTGATTTTTACTTTAGCAATGCCTTCTAAAGGAGCAGCTGTAACTCCTTCCGTTAAAATAGCAAGAGCTGCTCGGATAGCAATGTCTGCTTTCTGTTCATCCGAAATATTCCCGACAAGTTTTCCGTCGGCTATTTCTTGAGCTATTTTAAAAGCAACATTTTCTCGATCCATTTGTAAGGTTAAAGAACGAATTCTATCAGCTATCCCTTTTACTTCCATTAATCCCTCTACTTTTCCTGCAACATCTTTTGCTAAGTGAATTTCTGGTTCTAAGTCTGGATCCAAGCCTTTCTCTCTTGCCTTTTCAGCTACCTTGTAGAGATCTATAACTTCGTCTTCCAATTTTTGAAAATATGCTTTCATTTCATCGGAGGCAATTATTTCCAATTTTTTATCACAACAATATTCTCTATAATTACTTACGATTTTCAGCAAATAAATAGCATTGCTACTTTTCTAATTATTCTATAAGAATTCTGGTATCATTCCCTTATCATATTTTTGTGTTCTGAGAGTTCTTCTAAGGTAGCATTAAGCTAATGTTTTCTAGAATAGAGTTACTAATAATGGATGGTACCAGACCAAATACAATTAGTCCAATAGCTATTATGAGTCCTAGGAATGTATGCAGTGAGAAATCCTGACTAATACCACCACTACCAAAACTTGTTTCTTTTGTTGGTTTGTCGAATATTAGGAATTTGAATACAATTAGATAACCAATTAACAATAGTACTAGAATAAGGACTATGAAAATGGCATATCCAATAAAATTCAATTGTATCAAAGAGAAAACAAGCATGTAGACATTTACTCCGCCAAATGTAGGTAACAAACCAATAGTTGAGGATAAACCAATAATTAACATGAAAACAGTCAATGGAAAATCTTTTACTGAACCTCTTAAAGCAAATAATTTTTCGCTCCCTCTCTTTGAAACCAATCTTTCTTTCGCAGTAAGAGTTAGAAACATAGTTATTGCTAAATTAATTAATTGCAGAGCACTGTACCCAATAATGTCACTCAAACTAAAGATACCTCCGCTTCCTACCTCAACAGTGAAACCACCTAATGAAATTCCAGTAAGTGCAATTCCTAAGTTTACTATTGCAGAATAGATTATAATTTTCGTTAAACTTGCTTTGTCTTCATCTTTTCTAGTTACTTGATAGATAATAAGAAGTGCTCCTTCTAATGCAGTAAGAATACCTATGACCGCTAATACTTGAGGATAAGCTATTCCTACAAAACTTTCGGGATTAAAGAAGGAAAATAGCACCTTGAAAATAGAAAGCAAAGCAATACTACTTGTAATACCTGTTGTGAATACTTGAGTACTAGCAGGAGAATGCTCGATGGCTTTAGGCATCCACAGATTAAGTAAGAAAATATTAGCAAATAATCCAAAACCAACAATAACAAGAGCTATAATTGTATAGAGAACTAGACTTAGGTTTTGTATTCGAGAAGAAGACAATATTGTATCATCGTTTTTAATTACATCAAAATTCAAAGTGCCAAAGACACCATAGCATAAAACCACAGCAAGAAGCAAGAATGAAATACTTAGACCAATTAATATGTATGATCTAACCCCACCTTCTTTTAGATCAATTGCGCGTCGCCTAAAAGTAATTAGTGAAATGACAGTAATCCCAATAATTACCCAACTCAAAAATAAAGTAAAGAAGTCATTAGCAATCATTACTCCATTTATCCCTGCTGTTAAGAAAAGAAGCAGACTTATATGAATAGGTCCTTCTGGTTTCTCTCTTTGTTTTATTGATTCATATATGAAAATGAATACTATTACAATATTAATGCATAAAAGGAACCAGCTTGTGAATCCATCAATTCTTAATTGCACACCAAGAGGTGGACCATAATCTGTTCTTTGTGAAGTGTTATAAATTCCATATAGGATATTTGTTAAAGGATTTGATTTTAAGGCATAATTTAATACCGCAGTTAATGCTACAACAGCAATCATTGTAGCTGCTCCAATTTCACCTGCAAAATTCTTTAACCACTTTTTGAAGCCAAATATAATAATTGCCATAGTGAATGGAAGGATAACAAGGAAAATCATAGTGAAGTTAATCAAAATTTCCGCCATATTTACATTCCTCCTCCTAACACTGCGAATATTGATACTAGTAGTGCGAAAGCTAGTACAGCCCAAATAATACTAGCAAAAGGTGCTTTTATTCGAGTCCAAGCAAAGAATTTACTTAAGAAATTAATTGGTTGGAAAACAAACGCTTCATATACATTATCAAGGTACATTCCATTTGCCAAAAATTTCCTAGTTGAGCTTACAAATTTCGTGTTTCTAATTTTATCTAACACAACGGCTTTTCCATCACGATATAAAATCATAGTTGAAATGAAAACACCAATTCCTAAAATTAAATACAATATTGACACAAGCCAATTGCTAAATAAAGGTGAATCATAACCCAAAGAAACATTTTGATCAAGTAAGAGTGAAACAAACTTCGGATTTGGATATCCTATGAATATTAATAAGAAACCTGATAGAGCAGTCGCTACTAGAGCAATTAATCCCACAGAAATTGAGTTTCTTTTTAATTGACGAGTCGATAAATCTCCTTCAAATTTCCCATTAAATAGCTTCAAGAATGGTTTTGTTATAGCAAAAATAAGTAAAATAGAACAGATAAAACTAATCGCGAGAATAGCCTTACTGGATGGAATGCTACTTATGAGAAGTGCTTGAAAAATCATATCTAGACTGAAATGAGTTCCAAATGGAAAGAATCCTGAATAACTTAGAATTGCTATCAAACCAAATATGAATAACGATGGATATTTATTTTTTAATCCTCCAAGGCGCGATGTATCCCTTATTCGAATTGATTCTATTATCATCCCCATGAGAACAAAAATTGCTATACTAGCAGGTATACTAGTTACTAGATGAAAAATTGATGAAGCATAACCTATTGAATTTCCTGCACTATAACCAATGAATGAAAAACTGAGTTGAGCTAATGCAGCAGATACCGCTATCCGATTGATATTATCTGATGTTAACATTAACGCTATGGCAATAATAAGTGTTAAAATTGCAAACCATCCTACGAGAATGAATGGCATAGAACTAAAAAGAGATACCCCGGTTCCAATTTCAGTAAGGGTTGTAGAAAAGATTGGATGAAAAACGCTCAAAATAAACAAGCCAATATTACCAACTGTAACTGCAACCAAAAATGCTGCAACAGTTATTGGAGATTTCGCTAAATCATAATCTTTACTTTTGCCACCTAATGGCCACAACAAAATTGGTATTTGAGCTGATTTAATTAATGCTCCAAAAACTAAGAAAAATGTGATAATTGATCTAGTGGAAGTACTTGATCGTCCTATAATTTTAACCGGTACAGCTACCCATTTGTCGAATAGCTCGCCTAAAATTGAAGTGTTGAAAGCTACCAAGATTAATCCAAAACCAATAAGGAGAAAGATGTCACCACAGATACTAATAATTAAGTAACGAATAGCTGCTTTCCCTGCTTTCTGACCTTCCTCTCCAGATTTACGATGCCAATGAGAAATTAAAAAGAAAGCTCCAATTGATGCAACCTCAAATCCACCAAATAACCAGAAGAGATTATTTGAGAATATTCCCATCATCATTGCAGCTAATGTTAATTGATAGAAGAACCAGTATTGTGATCGATACCTATCAAACGACATAAATGAAATAGAATAAAGAGCAATTAAAGCACTGAAGTTTGCAAATATACAAGCAAAAATGATGGAGGTTCTGTTTAAATGCAAACCAATCTCAATGCCAGGTAGCCACTCTATTGAGAAAGAACTATTACTCCTGAGATATGTAAGCAAAACTATGGAAATAACTGCAGTAGGTAAAAAGATCAATATAAATAACATCCAATCGCGGGTTTTACCTTCTGCTGCCACAGAATCTTCGAGTTGAGAAAGAAACAAACCAATTAAGGTTCCAGCAGCGGGAATAATGATTAAAAGTGCTGCTAAAAGTAATCCACTCATTCTTCCTCGTCCTCCTTAGTTGTATCAGCTGATTTTATTTGCTCTTCTTGTTCTTCTGCTTTTTTTGAGGGGATATCTTCGGCTGCAAAATTGAATTCTAAAATCTCATCATTGTTTTCTTGTAAAAGTTTGTTTATTGAAGCACCAAGTATAAGAAAAACTGCGCTTACTGCGATTATCATTAAAGAGAGAGTTTGTGCAAAAGGATCAGATAATAAAGAAGTTTCTTCACTACTACCTAAACCAAATGATAAGAGCAATAAATTAGCAGTCAATAATAAAATTTCTATACCAAAGACGGCACGTAAAAATTTCTTACAAGTAACGATTCCATATATACCTATAGCAAAGAGCACTAAAGAAGCAATAAGAGTATAAGGAAAGAAAGAAGTCCAATCAAGCATTATCTATACCTTCCTCTATCTTGACTTTTTCTTATTACTTGTGTTTTGAAATTCAGCAGATAAGAAGTTGAAATTACAATTAAAACTAAAATGATTAAAATTAATATTAAATCTAGTACACGAAATGTCCAAAGATATTGACCAATTTGCTTTATTAAAAGAATGTAATCTAAACCTGCAGATTGTGGTCCTTCAGTAAAGAACAAACCTTGTTG
>DAOVPS010000170.1:0-7151 GCA_030629105.1 Candidatus Heimdallarchaeota archaeon | reverse complement strand
TTAGTCACTATCTTATGCCCCCCTAAACTTCTTGGTAAAACGTTTGATAACTAAATCTCCAGTAAGATTAACTACAAAAGTTATCAAAAAGAGAACAATTGCTATGCCAAATAGTGCATGGAATTGTGTGCCACCTTGAGCTGCTTCTCCGAGTTCTCTAGCAATGATTGCAGTTAATGGATCAACTGGAACTAGGATATTGAAGAATGGTTTTGGTATCTGAGACGCGCCACCTGATACCATGAGAACAGCCATGGTTTCTCCTATTGCTCTTCCAAATGCTAGAATAACAGCAGCAGTTATTCCAGATAATGCAGCTGGTAGGATAACTTTTCTTATTGTTTGCCATTTAGTCGCACCTAAAGCAAGAGAGGCTTCCCGAAAAGAACTTGGAACTGCTCGAATAGCATCATCTGTAATGGAAACTATTGTAGGGATAACCATTATAGCTAATATTAATCCACCAGATAAGGCGTTTTCACCAGTTGGCAAACCAAAAATAAATTTGACTGCAGGGACTAAAATAAATAATCCAAAAAATCCATAGACAATAGAAGGTATGCTCGCGAGCATTTCGACAGATGGTTTTAGAATTTTCCTAATTCTTTGTGGGGCAATTTCTGACATATAAATCGAACAAGAGATACTAATTGGAACTGCAACAACCATTGCAATCAAAACAACCATTACAGTGCCAATTATTCCATGAAGAATCCCATATTGATCTGCTTCTGGATTCCAACTAGTTCCAAAAAGGAATTTAATGAAACCAACTTCTGGAATAACTTTTAGACCATTAACTAAAATAAATATGAAAATAAGTATTACAACAATAACAGAGATTCCTGCAAATAGCATTAAAATTATTTTTTGCCAGCTAATTTTTTGTTTTCCAATTTCTAAAATAGATTCTTCTGAAGTACTTTTGTCTTCTTCTAATGACTCAATTGTTGGTTCTTCAATTGTTTCAGTTTGATTTTGCGACATCGAGTAACCTCTGGAATCTTAGTGTTATCATGTAAAAATATCATCAGTTGTTGGTGCTACATTGATGAAACCAGTTTCTAAAACAAGATCTTGTCCTTCTGGACTCATAGACCAATTTATGAATTCATAAACCATACCTACGGGTATCCCTAAGGTGATTAGAAATAGTTCTCTTTGAATAAAATATGAATCATTGAGAACATTCGCAAGAGTTGGTGCAACACCATCAATAGTTACAGCTTTTACTGTCGAATCCAAATATCCTAGGCCTATATAACCAACGTAGTTTGAATTAGCTGCGACACCATCTTTTATCAATTGATTACTGCTTTTTTGAAGAGCATCGTTTACATACTGACTTCCAGGTTCGATTTGTGTACTATCTCCCATTACTAGTTCATTGAAAGCATCCCTCGTTCCTGAACCAGATTCTCTTACTACGACTTGTATTTCTCCAGTTAAACCAGCTGATGCCACTAATGGATCAGACCAATCAGATATTGTACCATTAAATATTGCACGAGCAACATCAATGGTTAAATCTAAAGGATTTGCAGATGCGTGAGTAATAATTGTTATAGCATCTTTTGCAAAGGCAACTGCATTTAGGCTTCCATTCGCAGCGATTTGTTCCGTGTCTTCAAATGGTCTTGAAGCCATTGCGATATCTGCTTGCCCATCTATGATTGCAGTTATTCCAGAACCCGTCCCCGAACCAGTAACTGAAATAATTACTCCAGAATGATATTCCGCAAATGCTTTGTATGTTGTATCAATTATTTTGAATACAGTATTAGAACCTTCTATGATAATATAATGAGTTTCACCAGTATTATTAACAGATTTTGCTAAAAACCAACTTGAAACAGCTGCAGCTGGTATTAGAATTATTAAGATAATTACTAAGCGATCTCTTTTTCTGGAGAACGACATTTTTTTTCATCCCTTACAATTTTATTTTCTTAAAGATTTGAAGTATTTTAATTACTCTATTTTTTCTCTTTCACTTGTAACTACATATTTGCTTTCTTCAACAATGTTACAAGCATGGTCAGCAATCCTCTCAATATATCTCGTTGCTAGAATTAGACTGATTCCCGCTCTCACAAAGTCTGGATTCTTCTCCATAATTGAGCCAATTTCTTTTATTATTTCATCGTGTTTGTCATCAACTTCATCATCTGATTTCTTCCAATCATTGAAATCAAGCACTTTTTTGTTAAGAAAAGCAGTTGTACTTTCTCTAAACATATTTAATGCTAGTTCACCCAATGCACCGATATCTGCAATGCATCCATTAAACATCTTCTTTTCTCTATCAACAAATTCAGAGCTATGAGCAATATGAACAGCATCATGGGCACAACGATGGATTTCATGACCGATTTTTATACTAGAAATAATGTATCTTAAATCACTTGCAAAAGGTTGATGGAGAGCAAGACTGCTAAGAGCGGAGCTATCTAGATCATTGAATATTGAATGTACTTTGCTAATGTCTCTTTGTAGCTTTTTGAATAATTTTTCATCATCCTCCAAAAGAGCTTTAACTCCTTTAGCTATCATCTTAGCAACTAATTTTGAAAGTTTAGAAACATGTCCTGTTAATTCATTCATTAATTCTTTAAATCGAATAGTTCCACCAAATTTTTCTTTTAGATCCATTTTATCCGAATCTCCCTGAGATATATTCTTCAGTTATTTTTCGTTCTGGTGAACTGAATATCTTCTTCGTTCTATTAAATTCTATAAGCTCTCCAAGATTAAAGAAGGCAGTATAATCAGAAACACGGGCAGCTTGTTGCATATTATGTGTAACAATAACCACTGTGTATTCTTCCTTCAATTTAGTAAGAAGATCCTCTATTTTTGCTGTAGCATGGGGGTCTAACGCACTACATGGTTCATCGAATAGTATTACTTCAGGTTCCACAGACAATGCTCGGGCAATACATAATCGTTGTTGTTGCCCCCCAGACAAAGACAATGCAGTATCTCCTAAACGATTTTTTACTTCATCCCACAATGCAGCTTTTCTTAGGCATCCTTCAATTATCTTTGGAAATTCTTTTTCATTTATCCCATGAACGTATGGTCCATAAGCAATATTATTCTCTATTGACATGGCAAAAGGATTTGCTTTCTGAAATACCATTCCAATTCTTTTTCGTAATTGATTCAAATCTACATTTTTTTCGTAAATATCTTGACCATCAAGTAATACTTGACCTGCAATCCTCGCAGAGCTAATTAAATCATTCATTCTGTTCAAGTCGCGCAAAAAAGTTGATTTCCCACAGCCAGAAGCACCAATTATTGCTGTCACTCTGTTTTTAAACATTGGAAGAGAAATACCGGAAAGAACTTGATTGGCACCATACCAATGGGATAAATTAATTGTTTCCATTTTTAGTTCATGAGTTCTAATTAATTCCTCACTCACAATTTCGGGTTCATCTGTTAGTTCACGAGCAATTTTGATAGCAATAGCCGCATCCTTTTCGTATTCAAGTTTTTGATTATCGGTCAATGCCTCTTCCTCATTTTTTGACAATCAGTTCACCGTTAATAATAATCGATTCGGTTTACGCTTTAAAATCTTTTATTCACTTTATTAGTTATGGTATATAGGGAAAATATCAGCAAATAGTTGAAAGGAGGTTTACGAGTTATCGCTATTATTGGAATCTTGACACACTGTCTTTCTTTTGCGAGCAAGGGATAAACCTATAGTACCAAAGATTATATTAAACAAAATAATACCTGCGCCAATATAGGTAATTATTTCTAGCGACACTGATTGGGAAATTAGAAGTGAACCAAGAGAACCACCTAATCCGAAAGAAATAATTCCAGCTGTTTGAAAGATGCCTAAAATCATTTCTTTGTTTACTTCATGATTGTGGAAATGAGCATGAATACCAAACTCCATCCCTCTTCCTCGAGCATAGCTGACATTAATGTGTTTATGATCGTGTTCTGTGGCAGCGAATTTCTCATCAATTTTCAGACGATCCTCTATTGAGAGGACCTCAGAATTCCGAGCTGGTTCCATTAGTGCTTCAGCAACTCCAACAATGATGAAAGCTGCTCCTAAGGTATAAATCCAGGGTGCAAGTGGATACATTATAACTCCCACTCCTTTAATGATAATGCTTAGAATAATTGGAAGCCAATTACCGAATCTATCTGCTAATTTTCCTGTAAAGATTTGTGAAATACCCCAAACTGCATCCCCTAAGAAGAAAATAATTCCAGTTGTTGCTTCAGTGAAGCCATTATTCGTAAACATAACAAGCAAATTTGGGGTGTATAATCCATGTGATAAATCATAAAGACAATAAAGCAAAAGCATGAAAATAAAAGATGGAATAAGGAAGAGTTTTTTCAAATCCTTGAAGTGGAAATGACTCACCTCAATCATATCTTTTCGTTCAAGTACTTTTCTTGCCTTGATTGACTGGTATAAACTAATGAAAAGTGGAATAAATGAAATAACGAATGCAAACAAAAAGCTCATTTGTAAAGCTGAGAATCTGCCTGAAAAATTCCAAACATTGAATATGTAGGTGTTCAACAAACCACCTATTCCTTGCCCAAGGGCTGTTCCTAGAAAAACAGCTCCTAATAGTGTTCCTATGCCCTCAGAAATTCGATCTTTTGCTTCTGCTGAACAGAGAGTCAAAACAGCAATAGTTAAAATACCAAAGCCAAGACCCTCAAAGAATTTCGAGAAAAACATAATGGGATACCAAGGAATAACAGGTAATGTTATTGCAAGTACCCAGGAACTAATTCCTATGAGAAACTCAAATCCTGTTTTATTAAGTAATTTTGAGAGAACAAAAATCCCTAATAGTTGACCAATAGAAAAAACTGCTGTTGCGAGAGAAACCAATGCTGTGTTTCCACCTAACTCAAGGAATCGAAGAGGATATAAAAATCGACTAATTCCTAATCCAATGGCGGAAAAAAGGATAGCAATGTAAGAAACGGCAATTTGTCTATTCTGAAATAAGAGGAGATTTGGTTTTTTCATGGTTTATGACTCACTTCTGTGCATCTTTCTTGGTTGCCCAATCCATCAATGGTATTATTGCTTCAATCAGCTCTTCACCATCTTTAGATAATGAGTATTCAACACGCAAAGGAACTTCAGGGAAAGCTTCTCTGATGATCAAATTAGCGTTTTCAAGTTCTTTCAATCTATCAGATAATGTCTTTGGATTTATTCCCTCAAAATGTTCCATGATTTTGTTGAATCTCATTGATTTATGATTCCCTATTGCAACAATTACTAGAAGTGTCCATTTCTTGCTAAGAACATCGATAATCCCTTTTACCGGACATAAACAAAGTTTGCCTTCTTTTAGTCCTTCTTTTATACTATTGGTCTCGTTTTCTTTCATCATTGTTTTTCACTATTTCTTTTTTGGACAACCAGACAATTAACTGCTTTCAACCTTATATACTTTATTATGTATAGTTACTATACAAAAGTAAGTATGAATATACAAAGCTATATTTAAGAAATCTAAATTTATCAAGCAAAAAACTACTCTATGAGAAAAAACTTTAGAATCTATATTTTGAATCAAACTATTTCTCATGAAATATATCAGAGTTTATTTCTACAAAAACAAACATAATATTTACTTGAAGAGTAATCATGTTTAGCGTTGCTGGTTTTCTTATCACTATGCGTGAATCTATTGAGGCTGCTTTGATAATTGGTATTCTATTAACCTACTTAAGCAAAATGGGGCATAAGGAATTAAGAAAAGACATCTGGTTAGGAACAATTGCAGCTATTCTTGCATCAGTTGGTGCTGCATTGTTGTTTTACTTTGTCCTTGGTGGATTTGAGCAATACGAGGAAATAATCGAAGGATTTGCTATGATAATTGCAGCAATAATTCTTACTTGGGTTATTATTTGGATGATGAAAACGGGTAAAGATATGAAAGGAAAACTTGAGGATCGAATTGAGCTAACAATTAGTAAAGAGAAACGCTTTGGGTTAATTTTTCTTGCTTTTATCTCTGTCTTTAGAGAGGGTATTGAGACTGTTTTGTTTATGGTAGGTGTGGTTACTGTTGAAACCAACGTTTGGGCAATCATCTGGTCAAGTATCGCAGGTATAGCAGTTTCAGTAGTAATTGGAATTGCTCTGTTTTGGTCTGGTCAAAAAATCAATCTAAAACACTTTTTCAATATAACAAGTGTAATCCTAATTATCTTTGCAGCAGGATTATTTGCTCATGGATTACATGAATTCCAAGAAATTGGCTGGTTCGGGTCTGAAGACTTCTTTTTCCAAAGAGTTGTTTGGGATACGAGTGCAATTCTCAATGATAAAACAATGGAAATAGGGAAATTCCTGCGAGCATTAGTAGGTTATCAAGATAAACCTACTTGGTTAGAACTGATCTCATATGTTACGTATGTTGTTGGAGCAAGTGCTGCAATGATCTTAATCAGACGTCCAGGAAGAAAAGAAAAACAAGAAATTGAAGAAGAAACTGATGAAATCTCCATAGAAAAATCCATTGGTCCTTTACCAAGTGAGACATCTATGGAGGAAGCGGTAAAGAATAATTGTTGAACTTAAAGACTTCATTGACTGGCCCTATTCTTAATTGCTAAAATCTGACCTCGAGAGAAGATTTCCTTTGTTATTTTTTTAGTCAATTCCTCTGGTATTTTTCCTTTTGAGATAATTTCTTTACCAGCTTGTTTTATTGCGTCAAAAACGGAAGCGTATAGGGGTTGTAAGTTAGGAATAGTCATCATCCAAGTAGCTGATTGGAGAATTTCTCCGATATATGTTAAGTGCATGTTTTTACAAATTTCTTTGACATGCTCAACCATAGGATGAAAATTATCCATCTCGGAATAACCGCAAGGAGATAACAAAACGAGATGGGGCATTTTTGGATACCTCACAGGATGCCTATTATGATCATCTATTATTATGAATTCAGGATCTAGAATACTTATTGTTCTATCAAAGTAATTTTTGAGAGCTCCCGGAAGACCATCAGCATAAACTGGAGTAGCTAGGATCATTAAATCATATTCATGCATTTTATGGATGAGTTCATTAACACCATCATCATGAACGCATTTCTTATCTTTCCCTTCCCAACAAGTGAAACAACCGT
>DAOVPS010000193.1:0-5649 GCA_030629105.1 Candidatus Heimdallarchaeota archaeon | reverse complement strand
ATACTATCTTCAATTGATGGTTGTCCAAGCTTCTCAGCAATATCTTTCTTAGCAACATCTCGAATAACCTCTTCATCAATGTCTTGAGTTAGCTTTTTAGCTTTTATGTAAGACTTCTTCCCTTCTTTAGTGAATTCCACCCAATTTTTTCTTCTTAACCAGCCAATTGCTATGTTTATGAGTTGAGGATCTAATCCTGAATTTTCTTTAAAATCTTCCAGTAAAACTCTGTCGTTCTCTTTCTTTAGTATGCTAAACACTTGTTTTTCAGGTAATCCTATCTCAACATATTTTTGTCCTTCTTTTGTTAGAATAACTTCTCTCTCTGTTTTTTCGATACTATCAATTAATCCTTTTTCAGAAAGCTCAAGTATTATTCTAGCAACCTTTACTTGATCAAATTTGGTTGCTTCTATGATATCCTTCTGTGAAATTTCATCTTTCTTTTCAATCACTTTCAATATTTCTGATTGATCTTTTGGCAATACAATATCAACTGATGAAGACATTTAGCATACCTCTTATAGCACATGACAAAATTTTTATTGAAAAGTTTTTCCATGAAACGAACAACATATCTAAATAATAGGAGTATTAATTTAGAGAAAACAGATAATCTCTCTTAAGTAAAACTAACTATCTCGGTGAAAAATGTGGTAGTAATTACGATTTCAGGACCTCATGGCTCAGGTAAGAGCACATATGCACAAGCAATTGCCAAAGCGCTTAATCTCAAGTATGTTTCTTCTGGCCAAACTTTCAGAGAGTTGGCTAAGGAATACAGCTGTAATCTTGAAGAGTTTTCGAAGAAATGTGAGAACGATAAATCCATTGACAAAGAAATCGATCAGAGAACTATTGAGGAAGCTAAGAAAGGTAACGTCATTTTAGAAGGACAACTTGCTGCTTGGATGGCAATGGAATTCGCAGATTTACATATCTATGTTACAGCTTCATTAAAAACTCGAGTTGAACGCATTGCGGAGAGAGATGGAGCAAACTATAAGGAAGCTCGAAAGGAAACAATTGCTCGCACAAGAAGTGAAGTTCGTCGATTCAAACGGATGTATAATGTAGACATCGAAAATACTGATATTTATGATATTATTCTTAGCACCGATAGATTGCCTCGAGAGCTATGTGTTAGTATCCTCATTGCTTCTTGTAAAGAATTCATCAATACTGAAAGCTAATTCTTCTTTTCATTTCGACACAAAAAGTTAAAAACGGTATATTTGTTTTTGAGATTACATTCACAGTCAATAAGGCTTTCCCGCAAGGCGACGCGGGAATCGGATTTGAAGTAAATCTGTGAAGGAGTCAATAAAAATGATTGATATAGGTCGAATAGTAATTAAAACTGCTGGGCGCGAAGCACTAAAAAAAGCAGTTGTAGTAGATATAATTGATAAGAATTATGCCCTAATTACCGGACCTCCTAGCCTTAACGGTGTTCGAAGAAGACGAGTAAATATTGGTCATCTTGAACCCACAACTAAAAAGCTAGAGATAACCCGTAAAGCAACTGATGCTGATGTTCTTGCTGCTGCAAAAGCAGCAAAACTTGATGCTTTCATTAAAGAACATTTACAAATTAATGTTTAGTTCTTTTAGCAGAAAAGAATAGTTGATGCATAAATCTAGTCTAGCTTTCCTTTAAAAAAGGAAAGACTTTATTTTTTTCTTTAAGAAATACATTATAACTAGGAACAAATCATATGTAAGGTACTTTTCAACTGGTGATGTAATGTCTACAAAAAATATCTTGCCCTCGGAGCGAAAAAGAGAATTTGTTGTTAAATCTGATGATTTTGAGATCACTAAATACGGTTTGAATCCATATGAACGGTCGGCTAATGAGTTAATTCGTCTTGGAGTCATAAATGTGGACAAGCATCCTAATCCGACAAGTCAAGAAATTGTTTCATATATTAAGAAAATCTTCACCCTAAGGAAAGCAGGCCATTCTGGTACTTTAGATCCTGCCGTTACTGGTATACTTCCTGTTGCTCTAGAAGATGCAACTAAAATTACTGATGCTTTACTGCCAGCTGGTAAGGAATATGTTTGCATCATGCATTTACATGAGAAGGTTGATGACGATAAAATTCATAGCGTATTCAAGGAATTTACAAGTGAAATATACCAAAAACCACCAGTTAAATCAAGTGTAAGAAGAATACTTAGAAAACGAACTATCTACTATATGGATCTCCTTGAGATTGAAGATCAAGATGTCTTATTTAAAGTAGGGTGTGAAAAGGGAACTTATATTAGAAAGATTTGCCACGATATGGGTTTAGTTCTTGGAACCGGCGGACATATGAAAGAGCTCCGACGCACAAAATCCGGACCTTTTCGAGAAGATGAGACTTTGTCATCTCTTATCCGAATTTTCGATGCATATGAAATTTACAAAGAATCCAAAGAAGAAGAAGAATTACGAAAAGTAGTTTTTCCTATGGAGAAAGGTTTAACCCATCTGCCAAAAATTGTAATCCGTGATAATTCTATTGGAGCTATTTGTCATGGAGCAAGTTTAGCAGTTCCGGGTGTCCTAAAAATCCATGACATTATAGAGAAGGACACATTAGTTTTACTCGAGAGCTTGAAAGGAGAAGCAGTTGCTCTAGCAAAAGCGACAATGAGTTATCGAGAGATTCTGGCAACAAATCATGGTATTGCTGCAAAAACATCTCGAGTATTAATGGATCGGGATGTTTACCCAAAGACTTGGAAGGAAACAGCGAAAAAATGAGTAGTCATTATTACTCAGAGAAACCAATTTCCTCAGGTAAAACTACAATCATTCAAACGATTCAATTTAATAATAGATTATCATTTAAAAGTCAGTCTGGAATCTTTGGCTGGAGAAAAGTAGACAAAGGTAGTGAATTACTCCTAAATAACGCAATCATTCCAAAAGGCGGTTTTGTTTTAGATATTGGGTGTGGATATGGTTTCATCGGAATTGCTTTAGCAAAAGCTTATCCTGAGTCTCGATTTGTTTTGACAGATATTAATGAGTTAGCTGTTAAATTAACAAAAGAAAACTGCAAAACAAATGGTGTGTCAGCAAATACAGAAGTAAAGCAAGGGCATCTATATGAACCCCTTAAAGATTTGGTATTTGATTCCATAATTGCTAATCCGCCACTCATGGCAGGGAAGAAAATTCTAACCGAACTTGTTATTGTATCAAAAGAACACTTGCGAGAGAAAGGAACACTACAAGTTGTCGTTCCAAAAAAGAAAGGCTTAAAGTCAATGCAAAAAATGTTGACAGAAGCATATGGTTCATTTGAGGTCTTAGCAAGAGGGTCAGGATTTTGGGTTTTGAAAACAGAAAAATAATTTCAAGTAAGAAATATTTATATTCGTTCCTAGCGGAAAACTAAAAAATGAAAGTAAATCAGAAATAAATGCAAAACATGCTGAGGTAGTCAAGCCTGGTATGACGATAGCCTGGAAACTATGTTTTCTGGAATGATCCATCGCTTGTCAGCTATTGTGTGAAAGCACGCGCGAGTTCGAATCTCGTCCTCAGCACCACTTCTTCTTATTTCACTAATACTTTCGATAATCTCCTCTCTTTTTCCTTTTAATTTGGGTCTTTAAATACAAAACAACGAATTAATAAGTAGGACATTTTTCAGAGTTGAAATATATGGCAACAGAACAAAAAAGCTCTTTCCGTAATAACGGCACCCGTATCTGTGATATTGTTCATTTCTACAATAAACAGAGATCAAATAGTATGCAAGTCTTCATTGAAGATCCATATCTAAAGGATGGTCGCTGGTTAACGAGTGGATCGGTTAAAATTATAATGACAAAATTCGCTGATTCAAATCAGGTTAATGCTATAAAATTAACTTTCGCAGAAGCTACCGAGTTAATCTTTCGCTTACAAAAAGGATTATCTCATTCTTTTAATAAAGAAGTTGAATTGCAAAAGCAATAGCTTTTCTTTCTCTTTTTTTTTTATTCTTTACTTCTTTTTATTACTTAGTTTTCCAATTATTATATGTTAAAAATCATGGAAAGAATAAAATATCTCAAATTGTATTGAGAATTAATAGTCTGAAGAGATTAAATCTAGAATACTCAATCGATACTATTTCGTTTATTTAAACCATCTTTTTGGATTAGATTTTATAAAATATAAATAATTAACAGGATTTGAAGAAGTTGAGAAGACCGAACGGTGGCGTTATTTGGTTATTACTTGCCGGTGTGGCAATGGGTTTTGCATTTAATATTATTGTAGCTTATTATTTATTTGTACAATCACTAATACCTTCGTTTATTATTTTGGTTCTTAGTGGTATTTTATGCTCTCGGATACTAGGAAGAGCAGGTGGTGAATTTTCTGAAGAAGCAAAGAGTTATTCTATACTCCTTGTGGGCTTCATGTTTGGAATCGCTTTTGACTTATTCAGAATCAGATATCATTGGTACATTAATGTCTTCAAGTACATTGCCCTTGGAACATTTTTCATCTTAATATCGGTATTTCTTAAACGTAATCTTGAAAATTATTCAGAAGACCATCCTAATGATGGTCCTCATTTAGCCTTTTTCAGACCATCTATTTTATACATTCTTTCGGGCTTTTCTTTTGCTTTAACTGTAAACTCAGTTATAGAAACATATCTCTTCAATCTCTTCTTTTTCGCGACACTTCCAATTCTTGTTGCTATAGCAATTTTTGTAACGATTACAGCAAAAGCTGATTATGACTTATTGGAAAACGAATCTGGTGTTTGGAATCAGATTTTCTCTGGGGCAGCAATCGGAATAGCATATGATCTAATTATGTTTCGGGTCATTATTTGGCAAGATCTCATTAAATTAGTGGTTGTTTTTGCGATGTTCATTATAACAGGTTCTGTTATCCGTATGAAACAAGCAACTCGAATTGATACTCGAGGAACTAGACTTGATCTTGAAGCCAAAAAAACGAAGAAAAAGAAAGGCAAAGTAGTTGGAACTATAGATCTCACTCCTAGAGAGCCCAAAAAGAAATCTCCAACCAAAAAATCTTCTACTAAAAGCTCACAGAAAAGGAGAAGTGGCTAGACTTGAAAAAATCTCAGGTTGCTGTTTCTGTTATTATCATCTCACTAATTCTCCCAATCTTTGCCCAGTTTACAACAGGTGCTCCTGTGGTTGAATCCTATGGTGAAAACGTTAAAATTGGTTTTTCAATGATAAATGGTATGAATGGAGCGACAGAATTTATAGATGCTGGATATCAAAAAGCAATTGAGATGGGAGCTCAAATTGAGCACAGAGATTATGGTTGGGATCATCTGAATTATACGTTAACACCTATTATTGAGTGGCAAGAATTCTATTTATCCAAATATCCCCAGTTGAATACTTCTTTAGCTATTAATGTGATTTATAGTAATACTACTACATTTGCTTATCCATTTAATTTCACTTTTTACTCTACTCCAGCTGAAGCATCTACGCGATTTAATGATACTGCTGTCGTAAATACACTGCGTAATTTGACTATTGATATAATGGAAATCATCGATTTAGATTATATTAGCTATGGTTCTGAGATCAATGGAATTTTTGAATCATTTTTCAATTATTCTAGTTCACTAATGACTAATACAGTTATGCTCGATGATT
>DAOVPS010000171.1:0-7131 GCA_030629105.1 Candidatus Heimdallarchaeota archaeon | reverse complement strand
TGAAAAAGCAGACATTATTGCAGCGGGTCTTGATTCTTTTGATGCTCGACGCTGGTTGAATTCTCTTGTCGTGCATTTGAAGAAACCTTTGATTTCTGGCGGTATGTACGGATTTATGGGGCATGTTCAAAGAATCATTCCGTATGAAACTCCTTGTTTTGAATGCCAACCATTGATATCTCAGGAGAAATTAAGTCAAGCTTGCAGTCCTTTAGGTGAGAAACGAAAAGATCAATCAAAGAAACCAGTGGCCCCTATGCCAGCAGTTGCAACGATGTCTATGATTATTGGTGGGATCATCAGTCAAGAAGCAATGAAGCACATCATGGGTCTTGGTGAACCCTTAGATAATTATCTCTTCTATGATGGCAAAAGCAATACTACAACCGTTTTGCATCTTGAAAAGAAATTCACTTGCCCGGTATGCGGAGGTTTCTATGATTTAGATGAAGCAACCCTAACTGTCGAGTATGGTGAGACCATTGGTGAATTAATAACTCGAGTTGCTTTTGCTTTTGGATTAGCTGAGCCGAAACTAATGTTGAAAGGAATTATTCTCGATAAAGAAATTGTTATCAGTAAGAAGACTCTGAAATCAGGTAGCAAATTGTTTGTTATGGATGAACGATTGGCAAAACCTTTGAAACTTTTAATCCAAACACACAAAGACTAATTCTCTTCTTTCGAAGTTTTTTGTCGCAAATAAATGCTAAAACTCATATATATTCATCAATTAGTTTTTGAGTCAGTTTATCTATAATAATATAGCAATCTCTTTATCCCCAAAGGGTGCGGTGAATCTTTTGATCGCAGACAAACACCAACAGCAGTTTTATCAAGAAGTTGCTCAAATCTTGGAGCAATCACAATTTGATATATCAACTCCTTTACTTGGTAGTGGTGGTTGTTTTGATCTAGTTGCTAAGAAACAAACCGTTCTCCTTCTCATCAAACTGATCATGAACATTGATAGTTTTAAGGAGGAGCAAGCATACGAACTCCAAAAACTATCTTACATGTTGGATGGTTTTCCACTAATTGTTGGGCAAAGCATTCGAAGCAATACAGAAATTGAGGATGGAGTGGTTTATACTCGCTATGAGATTCCGGCTGTTTCCAAAGAAACCTTTCGAAACTTGCTTCTCAAACGTTTACCACCGTTAGTCTATGCTTATCGAGGAGGGTTTAAAGTCAAATTTGATGGAGCTCTCTTGAAAGAAAAGCGTTTGGAGAAAAGCTTTAGTTTAGGTGATTTTGCTCGAGAGGTTGGTGTTTCTAAGAGAGCGGTCTATGAATATGAACGTGGTACAGTCGATGTTTCCCTTGAGACTGCAATGAAGATAGAAGAATTGCTTGATGAGCCTCTTACCGTTGCGATAAATCTCTTTAAGGAAATGAAACGTATTGGTTCCGTTACTACTCCAAGCTCTCATAGAGGGGGGCCAAAAAGCGATATTGAGCGAGAAGTCAAGAAGCACTTTGATGGTATTGGATTAAAAGATCAGCTTTGGACTAAAAAAATCCCGATTAGGATTTTAGCAAAATCAATGGAGCCCATCGATGAGATGGAGAAATTTTACACCACCATCACAAGTATTTCTGAGCAACCGGCGAGTGATGATGTAGAACAAAAAATCCGTGTAACATATAGTATTTCTAAGATTGCTGAAGCAGATCCTTTGATTGTTCTAGGTGATGATTCTAAGAAAGAATCTATGGATGGAGTCTCAGTTGTCTCTATTGATGATCTCATTAAATCAAAAAAGAAGAACCCAGCTGAAAAGGATTAGTTCATTCATTCAGCATTTGAGAAAAATTCATCCAAGTTTGCTTGTTCGTGTATACGAATTACTCTTTTTGACGTTTCCCAACTTTTCCGAGCAATGACAGGTAACTCCCCGTGTTTTGAGTAGTAATCCATTAAGAATTGGTTTGTTTTAGCATCATGTGAATACCCACTTCCAAAATCAACACCAAACTTTTCGTGGGCTTTCGTTATTTCTTGATCCCGTATGACTTTCGCTATCACTGACGCTGCAGATACAATAGGATATTTTACATCTGCAAAGTGCTCTGCTACAATGTTTTCTCGGACATTATTCCTGAGGATTAACTGCAATCTACCAGCATTCCTGTCACAAGCATCAACAAAAGCTTTTTTCCATTTTGTCAAAGCGCCTAACATCTTGATTATAGCATTAATTTCAATGCGATTTAGATTCGTAGCATTATTTCGCAACGCATCAATTTCATAGGCCTCTATTATTACGATCCGATAATCGACTGTTAGGTTTAGAATCTCAGCATACATGCTTTCTCTTCTTACTTTAGGCATTAATTTAGAATCAGTTAGACCTTCTTCAATCAAAGGATTTAGATCCTTCTCGTCTATGACTACTCCTGCAATTACTAATGGACCTAGCACTGGTCCTCGACCTGCTTCATCTATTCCAGCTATATACATCTGATTCATGTAAAAACAAGTATACCTACACTAAAAATTTTTCACAGTTGCTTAAATGTTCAACACTTTTTTCATTGCTGAAACTATTTTGTCGATGGGAGCATTTGTTTTTATTGAGTTTGTTCGAAAATGAGTCCTCGTGACTGAGAACCCTCCTCTAGTTATTTCTTTAATAACTGATTCAACTTTTGGAGAGGGGATATTTAATTTATCAGATATTTGATGAAGATCAAAAAAGCAAATTCCTGCACCAGTTTTCTGAGCTTTCACTTCATCTTCTATTAACGTTAGCATTTTTGCCATTTTTTTGTGGGAACCGTAGTTCTCCGGATTATTATCTACTTCACTTTTCAGTTTACTCACAAATGGCTCATCATATAAATCGCCTAACCAAAATGGTCCTCCTAGTAATCGGTTCTTATTCTGGCACTGAGGACATTCTTTTGCTAAAGTATTGATTATTCCTTTTTTACTTTCAATTGCATAGCAATTTGGGCAATGAGCGAGAAATCCTAAGGTACTCATTGATTCTTTGGCTTTTGTTATCCCTTTCTCAGCTAGCACATACGCTCTGATGTAGTGTTCTGTGCTATGAGCAAAGATTGGTTTAGTGCTTTTTCCTTGTCTTGCAAGATTTGTAGCAATAAAACCTACAAGCATTCTAACTGCAACTTCATGACCGATTGATGAATGAATTGGTTTTGAAGCGTATTTTCGTATGCATGCTTTCGGATATCTTCCACACATTGTAGCCATATCAGTGGATGTCACTGCAAGAAAACCATTATAACCTATTGCTTGAGCTGCTGAATCCATAAAAACTGAGGGAGACCCAAAAGGATCAACATCAATAACATCAAATCTATTTCTTTCAGCTGCATGTCTCACCATAATTTCGTTGGCATCTTCCATATGGACACTTGCTTTTTCCATTAACTTCAGTTGTTTTACATTTTCTTTGATTAGGTCTACTGCATGAGGATTTTTGTCATTTATAACCACAAAAATATTATCGATTTCATTAGCAATTCTGACTGCTCTTATTCCGCTTCCAGCCATAGGTTCACAATAAAGCAAGCTCTCCTTTTTTGAATACAATTCAACGTACACACGAAGAGTAGCTAAGGCAAAATCCCTGTTCAACTCCATGACCTTATTATAAAAAACCGGAGCATCAGAAGGTGGATAACTTATAGGCGATTTCCTAAAGGCTTCAACATTAGGGACCAAAACCTTTGTATTGCCTTCCACAACGGCTTCTAAAGGATAATCAACCATTTTCTTTTCCTTCTACATTTTTTGGCTTCTTCTTTTTCCTAAGTGGTCCTTTTTTCAATCCCTTAGCAATTGCATAAATTTCAGCACTACCCTTTCTTGATGCTTTTGGTTTGTAAAAATAAACAAAATGAAATAATATCTTCAGATTTGCTACAAAGGCTTCATAGAGGTCTCCCATAAATAATTTGCAGACGAATTTTCCTCCTCGTTTCAGGAACCCAGAAGCACACAATCTTAATGCTTGTTCTGTTAGATAGATTTGTCTTGCATGATCTGTACTCCAATTTCCAGATACTTTTGGACTAATATCTGACAGGATTACATCAACTGGATCACCTATGAGTGTTTTTAATCGTTCCTTTGTTTTAGGATCCGTGATATCTCCTTGTATTGCTATTACATTATCAAGTGGTTCTAAGTAATCAAGATCTATTGCATACACTTTTCCAGTTGGAATTACAAGATTACTCGCAACTTGCGACCAACCACCAGGAGCTGCTCCAACATCTATTACATAGTTTCCTATTTTGAAAACACTGAATTTCTGATTAATTTGTATGAGTTTATATGAGGCTCTTGAGCGGTAGCCTTCCCTTACTGCCTCTCGATAATAGAATTCTCTCTGACGCATTCTTCGTCTATGACTCATAGTTATTACCTCACATAATCATTAACTGATATCACATAAAAAAATAGAGATAATTTTAGTCTAATTAACTCTATTTCAAGAATCGAGTACCTTTCTTTGCCACTTGTTATATGATGATAAAGATGAAAAACAACAGTAATTATTACTTTTCTTCTTCCACTTTCGGTTTGGAAAACAACCATTTTGTGAATAATGGGCAATCTACGGAGGATATAGGATTCCCTACATTGCACCTGTCAAGTTCATAACAGGTGAAACATGGACATCCACCAATGTTATCCCATTGAATCATAAAGGTACTAGTCATTGATTTCCCTTCCAAACGCTCCATTAGAAATCGTTTTACGAAATAAGAACCATCTTTTGCTTTCAGTAGCTTGAATTCGTCTTTTACGGATTCATCCCTCAAGAGTTTTTCAAACTCTTTGAAGTTTATGGCTAAAACTTCTACTAAATCATCTGCAGCTATTTCTGTAACTCCGCGTGTATCATACATTTCTTGCAGTAATTGCTTGAATTCCTTTGTTATAGCAATCATTATTTTTTCATGACCTCATTGTCATTTTCGACTTGTGTTTTTTATCTATTAGTGCAGAATGATAGATTGTCTAGGCTTTATTTCGTCCAGTTTGCTATCCAAATATTCGGTTTTTTTGTGCGCCTTTAGATAATAGTTTAGGTTAATATAGCATATTCACAACTAACTAAAAAGTATTGTGCGTTCTTATTTAATAATTTTTCACTTTTGAATCTTTAGAATGTTATGTTTTCACACAAAATAATTGATTCACTTCTTTTTTTGACCGATATTTAGTAAATAATTTGTGGGAATGATTGTGTTAGGGGGGTTCGTTCACCAGGTACTAAATGTTTTTGCCAACCGAGTGGGGTACGCTATTAAATACGGAAGATAAGCATCAATGGTTCCTTGTACAATGTTCCAAAGAGCATATCCTGCTGCTAGAATTAACGCCATCTTTGGATCAATTGATAGGGTTATTCCAGAATACAAAGGAACAAAGGCGAACAAGTTAAGTGTAAACATCAATAATAATCGAATTATAACTGCTAAAGTCATTAAGAAGGGATAATACTTTAGGAGATTTTCTGATGATTCATCTATTAGATTAATAATTCGACTCTTTGATGTGAACTTGTTTGTCTTAAAAAATAACCAGGGGACAACGATCATTGGTATTGTAGCTGAAAATTTTGCAAGCATTCCAACCCAAGGAAGGTATTCCGGTAAAAGTAATATAAATACGGATCCTAAAATTGTTGCTAATAATCCACCTCTTATCCCAAAAACAATGTATGCCAAGATCATTGGGATAGCTATAAAATCAATGATTTTGATACCCATAAGAGGAACAGTTGGCATGTAGGGATTCACTAGAAACGCAAAAACAATACTCATACCGCCTAGAATAGCTCCTCCTGTTAATTCAACTAGTAATGTTTTACCTTTAAACTCCCTCATTTCTGGTAAATCTTCAGATTGCTCATGCTTGCCTTCTAAAGAATCTGTTTGTTTTTCTGTTTTCTCCATTTGTGTAGAACCCACTTATGCCACCCGATTCGTGATAGTATCTGTGTATTTGTCTTTAGCTGATAAATTATAAATAATATTTTCAATTACTCGTAAATGCGTAGCAAGTCCTAAAATTGATTATAGAGAAAAGATTTAGGGTAAAAATAAAAAATAAAGATGTAGAGGTGAATTATTCATCCTCTTCTTCTTCAATATCTTCTTCGTCGGGTGGTCGTAATTCGCCACGACCAGGTCTTCTTCTGACCTCTGGGACTCGTGCTTCGGCAGCAACTTTTCTTTCAACAAGGTAAAGTTCTACTATGCCTTCATCATCTTTAATAGCGCGTACACGAACCTTTCTGGGAGGTTTCTGAATACCTCGAGCCCAAATGAACTCATTTAGTTCATTATCAATTATGATATCTTCCGCCTTCATGTGCCTATAGATGAATTTCTTCATAATTCTAATAGCTCTTGGGGCTCTTTTTTGACGAGTAGATAATTTCAACTTCGGATAGAAGGGAATTGTATATATTCGTTCTTCTACCAGTTCATCTTCTGACAATTTTATTCACTCTCTTTGGTCGGTCTTTTCCTATTACCTATTTTAAATTTACTATTGGTTTTCATTCAGTTTTATGCTAAAAACTAACCTCATATTTAGCAAGGATTGTCTTAATATCACTAATTGTATTCATTGCAATAATATCATCATCTGAAAGAATAATATCGAAGTTTTGCTCTAGCTCAGAAATGATGACTAGGTGAGTCATGGAATCCCAAGCTTCATAATCTTTTCTTGATATTTCTTCTGTGAGTTCTTCTTTGTCGACTAATAGTATTTTACTAACAATGTCTATGATTTTATCGTAGTTGTTTTCACTCAATCTTCTTTCACCGTCAGATATTTTGGAAAGGCTATGGGTTTCTTCAATTGTTTAAAGGACCATTTTATTGTTCCATTTGCTAATTCTTCTTCAGCATCGAAGTTGTGATCTTTAAAGAAATCTTTTACTAGAGGATTCTTTTTAGTTGGTATATATTCAGCTTTTATTTCTTTTGCTTTCGCAGTTATTGCATCATTTATTATTTTCGTTAGAAATGCTGTTTCTACTTTTCTCCCAATCACTCTACAACTCATTAGGAATGTATCGATTTGCCATACTTTTTGATTTTCTTTGTTTACTACAGCAACCCCAACAATTCCTT
>DAOVPS010000224.1:0-3482 GCA_030629105.1 Candidatus Heimdallarchaeota archaeon | reverse complement strand
GATTAGGAAAGACAATAATCCTTGCTCTATTAACTGCCAAACGTATGGAGCAGTATCCTGATTCTTTCATATTAGTCATAGCTCCAACTAAACCATTAGTTGAACAACACCTCAAAACATTCCAGAGAGTTTTCAATATCATAGAAGATGAAATTGTGATGTTAACAGGGTCAGTTTTACCTGAGAAAAGAATCAAAATTTGGAAACAAGCTCAAATAATAATCGCAACACCTCAGGTTGTAGAAAATGATCTTTTAGCCAAGCGATTTGATTTAAAGAAATGCTCTCTTCTTGGAGTTGATGAAGCACATCGTTCAGTTGGCGATTACGCGTATGTTTATGTTGCAAAACAATATATGAAAAAAGCGACAAATCCTTTAATCTTGGGTATTACAGCATCTCCTGGGTCGGATAAAGAGAAAATCAATGAAGTTTGTAAGAATCTTTCAATAAAACATGTGGAGACTAGAATAGAATCTTCAACTGATGTTAAACCATATGTGCAAAAAACGGCTGTTGATTGGGTTCATCTTGTATTACCTAAGAAATTCTTGAGAATCAAAACACTTTTTGAGCGATCATTATCATCGAAACTGAAAGAGCTGAAACGTTTAGGATGGTTGCAGTCGTCAAGTGTTAATGTTCGTCGTAAAGATTTATTGAGCTTACCTCCTCAAATTACGAAGCAATTTGATAAGACAGAAAATATGACAGAATTATATTTAGCTCTTGGTTTGGTGGGTTCATCTATTAGACTCACTCATGCATTAGAATTACTTGAGACACAAGGTATTAGCTCATTGATCAAGTATTTTGAAAAAATGCATAAAGAAGCTAAGAGTTCAAAAGCCACTCGAAATCTAATTTCTTTATTGAGCGAAGATCCTCTGATTGTTTCTTATGATATTGCTAAGCAAATTTTAGAAGATGGTTTCGAACATCCTAAGATTCCTGAATTAACGAAAATTGTGAGTGAAATGGTTCGAGATAGTCCTGATTCAAGGATTTTGGTCTTTACACAATATCGTAATTCAGCTAAAAAACTCGCAGATATTCTAAATGATATTGATAGTGTAAACGCCTCTCGGTTTGTTGGACAAGCCTCTAAAGCTGGAGATAAAGGATTTTCTCAGAAAAAGCAGTTAGAGGTAATGCAACAATTTCGCGATGGACTCTTCAATTGTTTAGTTGCAACTAGTGTTGGCGAAGAAGGGTTAGATGTGTCTGAATGTGATTTAGTGGTTTTCTATGACTGTGTGCCTTCTGCAATAAGAAATATTCAAAGAAGAGGACGCACTGGCAGACAAAGAGCTGGGAGAGTTGTTGTCTTAATTACTAAGGGAACTCGAGATGAAGGATATTTTTGGGCTGCTAGACGTAAAGAACGGCAAATGAAGAGAAACTTGAGGGAACTGGAGAAATATGGGAAGCAAGCTATAGATACACAGCAAAGATCCATGGAAGATTTCTTCGCAGCAGCTACAAGTGATGCTGAAATTGAAGAAGATAAAGTATCTGAAGATATGCCATTTGATGAATTGGCAATTCTCTCAGACGAAGCATTAAGTAAACTTGAAGAAGAAATAGAAAGTGATACAAGTCAAAGTGTTCCACAATTAACTGATTCTGAACTTGATAGCATTGATAAGTTCTTTACAGAAGATGATGATTCAGCAATATCGGATCGAATTAAGATCATTATTGATACCAGAGAAGCAAAATCTGGAATCGCTAAAGAACTCTCTCAATTAGATGTGGAAATAGATTTACAGCAAATTACCGTTGGAGATTTTGTTTTAAGCTCTAGAGTAGGTGTGGAAAGAAAAGATGTTGCTGATTTCAGTCAAAGTATCATTGATGGTAGACTTTTCCCACAATTAATTGCTTTGAAAAGGAGTTATCCTGTACCACTTTTAATATTGGAAGGTGAGACATTATATGGTCACCGTGCCATAAATCCTGAAGCAATTAGGGGTGCAATCTCAACAATAACTCTGAATTTTGACATTCGAATAATTTGGTCTAGAAGCACAAAAGATACTGCAAGATTTTTGCGAAACATAGCAAATCGAGAACAAAGAAAAGGAGATAGAACTCCTAATATAAGAACAGAGAAAGCTCCGATTGAAACATCTGAATTACTTGAATTTATAGTTGCAGGATTTCCCAATATTAATGCTGTTTTAGCAAAACGAATTCTAGATAAATTTAGTACTTTAGAAAATTTCTTCAATGCTTCCGTAGAAGAAATTCAAGAAATAAAAGGTATAGGTAAGAAAATTGCCTTGGAAATTAAGGAATTACTTACTGCAACATACAAACCAGAAGAATAATAGAAATTATACATCTTTTACTTTCTTTAATGTTTGAGATAATTTTTCTATTGCTTCTGAGAGTTTCACTATTTCATCGGGATCCACTGCTTCTTCCAATTTCTTACGAAGATCCTCAATTTTCCCTTTGATTGTTTTTTCAACTTCTGTATCTACAGAACTAACTTTTGTTTTTTGTTTTAATGCTTGTTTGTACTCTTTTGGAAGTTCGCTCTCATCTCTATAGATGTAAACTTCTTGATTGCAGATTTTACAATAGATTTTCTCATCTACCTTAATTAATGGATAATTGCAATTTGGACATGCAACGTTTAGTAACGTTCCACCAGCTTTAAGAGCATCAGCAATTGCTTTGATACCAATTTCTTCATTCTTTGCTTTCTCATTACTCATTTGTTTCACCTTTTCCTAAAATGAAATTTGTTTTTCTATTGATTGTTGTCCAAATACTTTTTGGGTTGCTTTTTTGACTTTTTCACGATTTCTTGCTGTCGAATAAACTCTGAAGATATACATCATACCCATTAATGATTCAAATATTCTTGAGACTTTACGAATATTTACTTCTTTCTTCTTTCTTTTACTACCTTCCCTCATAAACATTGGTATCTCATAAGCAGGAAGATCAATAGAATGAGAATATGGCACACTCGGAAGAGTTGGTATATCGATGAATACTGTATCAATATCTACTTTTGCTTCTTTAGCAATTTCTTCAATTAAATTCTCTCTGTAATCTTTTTTACTCAGAGTTGATTGAATAAAATCATCTCGAGTCATAAATTCTCGTTCAAATGCAACCTTCAATAATTTTCTATTCGCTAAATCATTCATGATTTTCTCAGATGCTTTACATTCCAATAGTTGTGACCAGACTGTAAAATCATCCAATTTCACATAATCTTCGGGTGTTTGGAACCCAAGCAAGCCAATTTCCTCTTCAGCTAACTCCATAGCTCGAACTATCATTAATTGTGATGCACGGGAAACCTTATGAAAATAAATGGTTCTAAACGATTCAACACGAGCGATAAGAAACGCTTCTAGAGCTGGTAAAGCTGAGTAATTTACAGCTAAATTGTTGTTGATAACACCCATTGTATACAAAATTCTCATTACATCTACTTGACCATATTCTGCTCCTGTATG
>DAOVPS010000082.1:0-13293 GCA_030629105.1 Candidatus Heimdallarchaeota archaeon | reverse complement strand
AGAGGATGTTAGGTGGGCAGGGTATGGAAGGAGATATAGATTGGTTGCGGTGGTTGGGCACTACTATCAGGGAGGATGCCAAGTGTGATTTTTGTGCCTTGGCAGTAACACCCATTCTGGATACTTTAAGCTATTACCAGGAAGAATATACCAAAGCCTGCAACGAATACTTGTTCGGGATTATTCCGCAGATTTAATACTCCATCATTGACAATTCTTCCCCAAGACACTGTTGAGGGATCACCAAAGCCAAGGAAGGTTAGACCAGCTTCTGCAAGAATATTTCCACCAATGCCTAAAGTTGTAATTACAATAATTGGTGCGAGAATATTTGGTAATATGTGCTTAGTAATTATACGCCAATCACTTGCTCCAAGACAAACTGCTGCTTGAACATATTCTAGAGTCATTACTCGTCTTACTTCTGCTGAAACCAAACGAGCTAACCCAGCCCAACCGAAAAGACCGAGTACTGAGATCATAATTGTTGAGTGGTTTATATTCTGAAGGAATTCTATTCTCCCCGATCTAAGGAAGGATACTGCAACTATAGCTATGAGTAAGAAAGGTACCGCTAAGAACATATCAGTAAGACGCATGATAATTTCTTCTGTCAGTCCACGATAATAACCCGCAAGGGCGCCAAGTAAAACACCTATCAAAGTTGATACAAGTGATGCAACAATTCCAACAATTAAACTAATTTTGGTACCCCATACGACTCTTGCAAGTAAATCTCTACCAAGCGTATCAGTACCAATAGGGTATTTTAGACTTGGGCGTTCATCCGCACCTCCTCCTCCATATTTATCAAATAATGGATCAAGGGAGGTTGGATAATCGGGAGACATTACAGGAGCAAGCACAGCGATTATTGTTACAACTAGTATAACAAAGAATCCATATGTTGCTAATTTGTTTTTCTGAAATCTTCTCCAAACAAGGGTCCAATGTGAGGGTGATTTTTCAACTGGAGCTTCATCGCCGATTCGTATTAAATCAGCTGCTGTTTTCTTCTTTTCAGTATCTTTATCAATTGCTGTAGCCATATTTTTTCCTCCATTTGTCAGAGTTCAATTCGCGGATCTACCCAGACATAAGCAATATCCGTCAGCAGGTTCGCTATCAAAATCACCAACGTGATTATCATACTAATGCCCATAATCAACGGGTGATCAAGTCTAAGTACATATTCAACAAATTTAGCTCCTAATCCCGGATACGAGAAGACCGTTTCGGTGATAGGCGTTCCCGCTAATACCCCGCCTATGAATAGGCCAATGTACGTTACAACAGGCAGTAGGGCATTCCGTAAACCATGGCTAATCAGAACTGCTCGTTCAGATAAACCATTTGCTCGAGCTGAAAGGATGTAGTCTTGTCTGAGGATTTCCAACATAGAACCTCTTACAAGTCTTGTGAATAGAGCTAAGCTTGCAAAAACAAGAGTAGCTACTGGTAATATCATGTACCAAATCGTGTCTCCCATATATGTGATGAACGATCCAAAGAATTGACCTATATTGCCAGACCATAATGCACTCCAATCCGTCGGTAATACATTCGTACTATGTGCCTTTCCTGCAGGGAACCAATCTAATCCTCTTCCGGCAAATATGAAAATTAGTAGGTTACCGAATACAAAAATAGGCATTGATAATCCTAGTAATGCTAAAGCACTTACACCCGAATCCACCCAAGTATTTTGGAATCTTGCTGCAAGAACTCCTAAAACTATTGAAATTACTAGAGAGATAAGAAATTGTGTTGATTGTAGTTTTAGAGTTTCTGTTAAGTATTTACCAATTTCTACTAAAACAGGTTCTCTACTAAAGAAAGTTAAACCAAGATCAAATCTAGCAAATCCCGCTAACCATATTAGATATTGTTGCGTTGGTGGTTGCGACAATCCCAAAGATTCTCGTAACCGATCAATATCTTCAGGTCTGATATGGGGGTTTTGTTGTATAAGATATGCAAGAGGATCACCAATCATATACATTAAAGCGAAAGTAATAATGGAAATCCCAACAAACAATGGGATAATTGTGAGAACTCTTCTAAAACTGTAAACAAGGACTCTGTTACCTGCTATTCCTCTAAACCATTGGCTAATATTAGTACCAACTTTGGTAACTCTTTCTGGGGAAACTTCTTCTATATCTACAGCTTGAGTATCAGACATTTTTTTTTCATCTCCAAATTCAGAACTTGGATTCTGTTCTTGAATTGTCTTAACATACTATCGTTAAGCATACATATCAAAGTTTTCATAAATCTATCAAACGATAGTATTTATACATTACTTCTAGTTGAATAACATCATTTTAAATTTTTCCAGTGGTATAAAAGAAGGAAAATTGACAATTAAGTAATAACCATACCACAGTTTTTACAAACTTTTGATCCTTTGTCAACTAATGCTCCACAAACTGAGCAAGTAAGAACTTTCTCTACTTCATAGAGTTCATCTTCCGGAATACTTAGGAGTATTTTTTGCCCCTGGAGTCTAGCTCGGAAACTTCTTGGATTACCTAAAAGTTTCATTATATCTTCTGGCAGAGAAATTCTATTTTGGTTATCTACAGCTAATCGTCTAGTTTCAGCAAGATCTCGGAGACGAATACTACTCCCATGAGTAGCAAGGATAACCCCATCCTTGATTTCAATAATTCTTTCAGCACGAGAAGCAACCTGTTGTGCATGAGTTGCTATTAGTAATGCAACACCTAATTCACGATTAATATCATCTAATACATCTAGAATTTGCTCACCAGTTAAGGGATCCAAGGAAGCGGTAACTTCATCAGCAATAATTAGTTGGGGATTAGTAACTAATGCAGCTGCAAGGGCAACACGTTGACGTTCTCCACCGGACAACATGTTAGGTTTATGTTTAACCCTATCACCTAGACCAACTAGTTCAATAAGCATGGAAGTTCTATTATCAATTTCCTCTTTTTCCATTCCAGCAAGATGACCACCAAGTTTCACATTTTGACTAACATTAAGATGAGAAATTAACTTTGTTTCTTGAAAAACGAGTCCTGCGAATCTTCTGCGTTCGCGAACTATTTGTTCAACTGATAATCTTGAGATATCTCGAGAAATACCAGACCAAAAGATTTTACCAGAGGTAGGCGGTAACAACCCAGCAGAAATATTTACCAAGGTAGTTTTTCCAGCACCCGAAGGTCCAATCAATGCTACTTTCTCTCCTGGATAAACTGTTAAAGAAACTCCTCTTAATGCCGCAGTCTCTGTTTTCTCACTTTGATAAATTTTGTAAACTTCTTCAATGTTGAGAATGGGCATTTGAAATGATGGTTTGGTTGTCATCTTAATCCCAATTTTAATATTATAAACTATTATTTTACTTTTCGTGTCTTAATGAGATTTAACTCCAATAAAAACTGTTGTGATGAAGATTTTTAAATCATTCATTTAGATTGATTTGCTTGTAATTTCTTGAGAACAAAGAGCAATCACTCATATTTAAGGTAAATTGACCCATATTACCTCATTTATAAAGCTCGTTAAATTTCGAGTTAAGAGAAAATGTTAAAAGTATTAAAACATAAAACGAATCTATGAGCACTATAAATGAGAAAATTGAAAAAGAATCAGCAGAACCTGCTGAGAGCCGTATTGCTTCTACTTGGAAAGAAGCTAGTGAATTTCCAACGAAGCGAATATTAGATTATATTGGGCCGACAGGTCTCTGGCTTCTAAGCTTTTATTTTGCATCACTCTTTATGATGATTGTACTTAATATAGCTAGAATCGGCTTTACAGGTGAAGCTATTTTTAGTGCGCCAACTTATTTTTCACAATTATTCATTAGCTATGGACTAAATTCAGGAAGAGTTGATGTTCCACCTGCAGACATTTTATTGGAACTTCCAGCTTACCTAGATGTAGATTATGGTTTGCAAAAAATCGATTTTGCTAATGCTTTAACATCTGGTGCATGGTTATTTGCTCCACTGGTGATTTATGTCCTTGGCTTACTTTTAGTCATTTTACCAGGTTCAGGTTTTCCCCAACCAATTGGTGATTATAGTTACTTAACAAATTTCCAATATTTCCATCACTTTGTACCCTTCCTAGGGTTTACTGTGGATCCAGTAACAAACATAATGACTACTACTGGTGCTTTCTACTTCCTAATTACTTGGTTACCAATAATACTCGCATGCCTCATTGGTGCTTTTGTAACGAAGCGAGTCTTCAAGGAAAAGAAGAATAGAAGTATAAGCGTATTGAAATTTATGCTTTTTAACCTCGCAGCAGGTTTCATTATTGGTTTGCAGATGGGAACAATTACTGGAGAAGTAGACTTCAGAATAACAGGCACTCTTAAAACCATCTTTACAAACTCATATGACAATACTGGATATTACTTCTCAGGTCAATATCACCCAAATACCATCTTGATTGTTTCATGGTTCGTGAATTTTATACCAATGATTTTAGCAGCAATTTGGTATCTAATCTATGATCCTTTAGAAGACAATATAATAAAGGGAGCAATAAATACTGGAGCTTTTATGTCTAAAACATTCAAAAAAATGTCAAAGAATGATAGAAAAACTATAGAATAATAGATTTGCATCAATAGTGCTCATTTTGTAATGCAAAACTATTTTCTTTCTATTTTTTTTAAAAAAAAAACTTAGAGTAATAGTTACTCTAGCTTTAAATGTACCGTAATTTATTGGAAACTTTTTTAGTATCTTTTTGCTAAAACTGAAATAAATCCGAAAGAAGAACAGTTTATACACCTCTTCTTCTTATGTTTTAACTGATAGTCATAACCAAGTATTGTAAACTCTGTCCGTTGCTCGATTGTTTCTGCACAGGATTCCGAGCCGCACCAGCTTATAAGATACATATTATTTTGAATTAGTTTTGTATCTTCAAGAAATAATTCTAAGTTTTCCTTATCTGAAAAATCTACAATACTTTCTTGATATGTTAATTGTGCGTTCTTTCTCATTGAATCATCCATATCTTTTTGGATCGTCAATATTTGTGCTTGTATGCTTTGTGATTGCCTATTCAGTGTTTCTTTTTGTAAAGTATCTCTACGGACAATTGTCAATGTTTTATTAGCAAATTCTTTTTGACCAATTTCTATACGTAAAGGAATTCCCAATCTTTCAGATCGATAGAATTTCATCCCTGGAGTTGTTAGTTCGTTATCATCTATTTCAACCTTAAAACCAAAGGAGATCAATTGGTTCTTAATTTCATTTGAATACTGCAGTATTGTTGTTTTGTTTTTTCGGTTGAAGATAGGGATAATTATCATGTCTATGGGAGAAATGTCAGGTAATAAGACAAGTCCTTTATTGTCGCCGTAATATGCGATTATTGTTGCCAAAATCCTATCAATTGAAGGTCCATAGCATAAGAGGTGGGCGAATTGTTTCTTTTTGTGTTGATCGAGATATTCTATGTTGAAAATCTTACTAAAGGTTGTTCCTAGGTATGCAGTAGTAAATAGCTCCATTGATTTACTACCAGGAAGTATTACGTAACCATCTATGGTTTTCGTTGATCCTGCGAATCGATCCCATTTAGGAACTTCAATGAATTTAACAGGAATACCAAGTTTTTCGAACAAGATCGAGTATGTTTTCCCAATAGATTCAAGAAAGGCTAATGCTTCTTTTTTCGATTGAAAAGCGGAATGACCTTCTATAAATCCAATTGTCTCTCTGTTCCTAATTAAAGGACGAGTTTCATTTGTTTCACAACGAAAGATGCTGACATTTTGAAAGACTTTCAAAGGCATATCACGCCAACTACGAATCCAGCGAGCAAACATTGGATAGATTATGAGCTCAGAGGTAGGACGTAATGCTAATCTTTCGCCTTTTGCTAATTTTTTGCTTCCTTCGCGATCAACCCAAAAAACATCATTCTCAAAGTTACGTATGAAATCAGTTTCTTTAAGAAAGATAGATTCTTTTATCAAAGTAGGAAATTGCATTTGGTTATGACCGGATTGAATATAAGCTTCTTGAGCAAAGGCATAGATCTGTTTGAATATCTTATAGCCCCAATCAAGCCAAACATAGCTACCTTTTACACTATAATTAGTGTCAACAATTCTTGCTTCTTGAAGTATCCATAGAAACCACTGCCAAAAATCAATGTTTTTATCAATGGTTACTTTTTTATCTTCAATTCTGTTTTTTATTTGCTGTTCATTCTGGAACATATTCACCTATTTTCAAAGTCATTTCTTCCTCCGTTTTGTTTTGAAGAAATTTCGGTCTTTGTTTAGAAGACAAATGATTTCAACATTCCTACAACTAACCAAAGAAAAAATATCGGAATGGTTAGTTCGGAAAGTGATATCCTGTCATGATTTAGACCTAATGAAATTCAAGAATCATTTTTTAAAAACCTTTGTGTATATCAAGGAGAAAGAATCATAAAGAAATAACAATTACATAAAAGAGATAGTAATGACTCGACCTCGTTGGTTTATTGAATTACTAAAGAAGTCTTTTGGCAGTCGATTCATTCTAGCGAAGCTTACACGAGTTCCGGGATTTAAACAGATTATCGATTCTCTACTCTTCAAAGATGACATGATTTTTTATCTGCCAAATAAAGAAGCTATTGAAAAATCAGCAACCAAGAGCATTCAAATAGGAAAAACAATTCCACAACAAGATGATATTATTATTCCTACTCAGATTATTGATAAATTCATTGAGGAAGCAGAACATCTTTGGGTTATGAATTTCTGTTTATGTAGAGAATCAACTCAGTGTGAAAACTACTCTAGTAAACTTGGCTGTTTATTTATGGGAGAAGCTGTTCTACAAATTGATCCATCATATGGAAAACTAGTTTCTAAGGTTGAAGCCAAGGAACACATAAAGCGTTGCCAAGAAGCGGGATTGATACAATTAATTGGAAGAAATAAATTAGATAAGCAATGGTTAGATGTGAAACCTGGTCACAAATTACTTACCGTTTGTAATTGCTGCGAATGTTGTTGTTTATGGAAAATGCTTCCGGATCTAAATGTAAAGATAAGTCGTAATTTCGCAAAAATGCCAGGACTAAATGTAAAGATAAACGACAAATGTATTGGGTGCGAAGATTGTACACAAGGCATTTGTTTCGTAAACGCTATCGCATTACATGAAGGGAAAGCGGTAATCAATGAAGATATTTGTCGAGCTTGTGGGCGATGTATAAGTATTTGTAAGCAAGAAACCATACAAATGATAATACAAGAGCCTGACTTTATCAATGAAACAATCAAAAGAATCTCATCTGCAGTAGATGTCAATTGAAGTAATTTCTCAGAAATCTTTTTTTGCTAACTAGATTATAACATCCTAAAAAGAATCTAAGGTGAAATGATTTGGTTTTAGTAAAGATTTCTGAAAAAATGCAAGTAAAAAGGATAGAAAAAATTAGATCTGTTTTACAAGCAAAAAATTTGAAGGGAATGATTTTCTTTAATACAAGAAGTATATTTTACTTGACAGGATTTCATCACATCCCAACTGAAAGACCCATTGCGCTGGTTTTACCAACAGATGGTGATTTGGGATTATTTGTACCTGAATTAGAAGTTAACCAAGTAAAAGATACTGTTCCTTTAGTTCCTGATGTTTTTAGCTATTTTGAATACCCAGATGAAATACATCCGATGAAACATTTTGCGAAAGGATTAATGGAACGTGGATTAGGAGATAAAGAAATAGCTGCAGATTCTCCTGGAGCTCCAAATTATTGGGGCTATTTGGGACCAAAATTAGCAGAGATTGTTCCAAAAGCGAAAATTACAATTCTAAATGAATTGATAATGGATATGCGAGTTATCAAGGATGAAGAAGAAATAGCTCTAATAAAGGAAAGCTGTAAGTGGGGTAACCTTGCCCATCAATTATTACAAGAGTACACCTATGTTGGTGCTTCTGAAATTGAAGTTGTTAATGGAGTTAATGCTGAAGCATCTCGAGTGATGTTGAAAACTTTGGGTCCATCCTTCAAACCTTTAAGTGGTGCAATATGTGCTGCTGCTGGTTATAGAGGACAAATCGGGGCTGGGTCAGCAATTCCACATGCAACTACTGGAAATAATTTCTTCAAATCAGGTGATACTTTGGTTACAGGAGCAGGTTCCAATGTCGGAGGATATCGAAGCGAACTCGAACGCACTATGTTCATGGGTGAACCATCTGAAAAGCAGGTGAAATACTTTAACATAATGTATAAAGCTCAAGATGCAGCGTTAAATGCGTTTGGTCCAAATGTTAAGAATGCAGATGTTGACAGAGCAGCTCGTAAAGTCTTCAAAGATGAAGGTGTCTGGGACCTGGTGGAACACCATACAGGGCATGCGATTGGTATGGAAGGACATGAACGACCATTTCTAGACATTGGTTCTAAAGTCATCATGAAACCTGGAATGGTGTTTACAGTTGAACCTGGAATCTACATTCATAATTTCGCTGGTTTTAGACATTCTGATACTGTACTCATAACTGAAGATGGTTCAGAAATGTTGACTTATTACCCTCGAGATCTCGAGTCATTAATTATCGATCTGTGAATTCAGAGAAAAGAGAAACCGCCTTTCCTTGGCGGTTTTTAGGATTTTTGTGTAATATACAATCCCCCAATAATTAATACCCCACCAAGAGCAAAGAACCAATCAGGATATTCTTTCATAGCTAGAGCAAACAAAGTAGCAATAATAGGTATCAAGAATTGAAAGACACTAGCTTTCTGAACAGGAATTCTTCTAATAATCTCAAACCAGAGAGTAAAGGCAATGGCGGTTGGTACAACTCCCATGAAAACCAGGGTAAGAATATGATAATATTTTGTTGCTGATGTGAAACTTCTGTCAGCAGCAAGCATTACTACAAGAAGAATTATCGCACTGATACTCAATGTCCAGGTTGTTGTTGTAATTGGATCTCTTTCTTTTAGAAACTTCTTTAGATAAACAGTATAAGCAGCCCATGCAACCCCTGACATGAATCCCAATAGGTTTCCTAGAGAGGTTTCACTGGAAAAAATTGTTGATAGCTCTCTAACATCAACTGCTATGAAAAAAACTCCTACAAAAGAAATTAAGACTCCAATTGCTCCCCACCATTTATGTCGTTCTTTCAAAATTATTATTGATAAGACAAAAGTAAGTACCGGATTCACATTTAAGAGAAAAGAAGAAGCAGAAGCAGTTGTAAATTTAACTGAATACATTTGAAATAACACAAATGAAGCTAAAATTAGAGATGCGATTAACAGATGAATGGGTTTTTCTTTTAGATCGATTAGAAGTTGTTTTCCTCTTTTTGTTGCAAGACAAACCAATACTAATGTTAAAGCAGCAGGCAAGTATCTTATTGCGCTTATTTGTATAGGAGTGAGTCCACTGTTATTTGTTAGATATTCTCCTATTACATTAGGTGTAGACCATGCAAGAATAACTATAATTAACATGGTGATGACTTGCCAAGTGAATGCAGACCCTGCTTTAGAGGTGATTCCATCAGAATCTTCTGAGAGTTCCTCTATAGATAGATCTGTTACTACAACAACAGGCAATTCATCTTTCTCTGACAATGAAAAACTTCCTCAAGAAGAAAACAATAAATTCATTACTTAAAAAGATAGATGATTAATTATCGTCTACATATTTGTAAGAGCAAAAACGGTTGTAATGAAAATGACCTATATTGACTGTCATGTACATATTTCTGATAAGTATTTTTTCAAACGAATAGATGATCTTTTGCTGGACTGGAATGAATATAACATAGAAAGAATTGGTGCAGTAGCTACTAATATAAGAGAATCACAACGAAATATTGAGATAGCAAAGAAATATCCAAGTATAATTCTAGCAGGTATTGGACGGCATCCGTGGGGAGCCCATAAATTCAGTGAACAAGAATTAATGATATTTCAGGGACTAGCCAAAGACCCAAAAGTTGCTTTTATTGGAGAAGTAGGATTAGATCAATATCACATAAAAGAAAAAGAACGGTGGGAACAACAAAATCGAGTTTTAAAACATTTTATCGAAATAGCTAATAATAACAAGAAATCATTAATGTTGCATTTAACAGGTGCAGAAGATGAATTATATGAAATGTTGTCAACCTCAAATCTGAATGTTAATTTTTGTTGTCATTGGTATTCTGGACCGGAAAAAACACTAAAGAAGCTAATAGATTTAGGAGGATATTTTTCTATTAATCCTAATTTTATTCGAAGCAGAAAACATCGAAAAGTTCTGGATTTAGTTGATCAACGTAGAATTCTTACGGAATCAGATGGTCCAGTAAAATTCCAAGGTGAACAAGGAACTCCTGCACTTATGCCAGTTCTGTGTAAAGAAATTGCAAAAGAATTAAAGATTCAACCAGATAATTTTGCTGAAATTGTGAAAGAAAACTTTGAAAATTATTTGAAGAATTAGAACCGCATTTTTCTTGCCCTCAACAAAACGCTTTTCTATTTAAAACAAGCTTTTGATTAATATCTGACAGACAAATTTCCTTTTGTGTTTGGCTTCTCGTACGCAACACACATTGGGAACTATTACAAGGGTGATATCTTTAGTGAAGAAAATTAAATATGTTAAAGCTTGTCCATTTCTTAGAGACCTTGGTGATAGTTATCTTTGTGTAAATAATGATAAAGTTTTGGAAGTGGTGATTGATCCACTTGTTCACATCGATTGGAGTGATGAGTTAGCTCCAGTAGCATCAGAAGTTCCGGGTATTACAACATGTCTTTTTACTCTTGAGATAGATAGAGATTCTAGACTTTATTGTACAAGTCGTAAGATGCATCTGAGAATGGATAACAGAGATATTATGTGGGAGGATATCAGAGATTCAGTTTACCTTCTTGATTTAAATACAAGTGAATTTCAAAGTGCGGAAATTGATTTCTGTTCCACATGTTTATTTAAGGTGCTTATTGCATCAAGTCCTGCTTTTCAATCAAGATTAACTATAGATGAAAAAATCCGTTTAGGATGTAGCTATATACTGAATAAAGCAAATGAAATTTACAGTTCACTCATAAAACTCGCCCAATCAATGGCTGATGATAAGAAGTCAATAAAAGAAACCTCTAAATTGGATAAATCAAAAGGAATTATCTTCAAACAACAAATTTCTGCTTTGAACTGGTTAACTTGGATGACAGAATTGAGTATGGTGGATGATGTTTTTGCATCCACTTCTTTTGAGTGGTTACAAAAATTTGATGAATGGGGATTAATTATCTCTAAAGTAGCAGATACTGATGATTATCTCACAATTGTAGAACTAATCGAAGAATCATACGAATATGCTGCTCGATTAATAGAACTGTCATATGAATTAATTATGAAGATATCATTTGCAAAAACTGATTTGGTAGAGAAACAACAATCACTTCTAAATGTTGAAAAAATAATAACCATAGCGGGAGTACAATTCGAAGATTATATGTTTATCTGTAGACAATTCATTGATATTGTCAAAGAAGGAGAAGATTAATTATATTTTTTTCACTACTCGAGTTCCACTTTTATCATCTATAGCAGCTATTGCATTTTCAGGTGAAGTAATAATTGAGAGTTTCCCACCATATTCGATAAATTGTATTGCAGATTCTACTTTTGGACCCATACTTCCTTTTGCGAAATGACCTTCATCAAATATTTTCTGTAATTTTGAAATTTCGATTTTTTCTATTTTTTGCTGATTTTCTTTCCCATAATTAAGATATGCGTTTGAGACATCCGTTAAAAGCATCAAAATATCAGCATCAATTTGGGTTGCTAATACTTCTGTGGCTCTATCCTTATCAATAACTGCATCTACATCAACATAAGTGCCATTCTCTTGAGCAACAGGTATTCCCCCACCTCCTACGGCTATAACTATATCTCCTTCCTCTACGCACCGTCTAATAGTAGGGCCTTCAAGAATTTCTAAAGGAATAGGAGATGGAACAACTTTTCTAAAACCCCGACCAGCATCATTTATGTAAGTGTCTTTAGTTTCCTTATGAAGCTTGATTGCTTCTTCTTCTGAATAAAACGGACCAATAGGTTTTGTTGGTTCCTTAAAAGCCGTGTCTTTATGATTAACAACTGCTCGAGTAATAATAGCTACCACTCTTTTTTCATGAATATCATGTTTGTATAATTGTTCTTCTAAAGCAGTTTGAATCATGAAACCAATTTGTCCTTGAGACATAGCTCCACAGATACTGAGAGGTTGTTCAGGTATCCCTTCTGTCATACCTGATTTTTGTTGCACAAGTATATTTCCTACTTGTGGACCATTCCCATGAGTTAGAATGACTCCGTACCCCTTTTTGATGATATTAACTATAACTTTGGTTGCCTTTCTAAGATTTTCCATTTGTTGTTCATAGGTCTTCGGTTGACCTTTCTGGAGGATCATATTTCCTCCTAAAGCAATAGCAACCAGTTTTTTAGTCATAATATATCAATCCCAAATTCTTCGTCTTAACATAATAAAGAGGTTATACTCTATGGAATATCTATAAAAATCTTCTCAAAAAAAAGAAATTATATACATAAATTTACTCTATTGCAGTAAAAATACTAAAATCTAATATATGAAATCAGCAAATATAATATTTACCGAGGGGTAGCCAATTGGCTGATGTAAATATACTAATGAAACAGTTAGCTAACGCTAGCGATAAAGAGGAAAAATGTGCAGCCATAACCAAATTAGGGAATTTGGGTGATGAGACGGCAGTAAAGATTCTAGTGAAGCATCTTAATCAGGAAGAAGATAATGAGATTAAGAGTTTTGCAGCAAGTGCTTTGAGTGATATTAATAGCAAAAAAGCAACACAGATGCTAGTTCGTTTACTTAGAAACGAATCATGGATCACTAGAATGAAAGCGGTTGAAACACTTGGGGAGCTCGAAGATAAGAAGGCAACCTTAACGCTAATTAGGGTGCTTCGAAATGATCCTGAATCAAGTGTAAGAGAATGGGCTGCGATTTCTCTAGGAAAAATTGGGGATAAAAAAGCAGTGAAATCATTAGTTAGTGCTTTAACTAAAGATTCACATTTTGAGGTTCGTATGGAAGCAGCAAAAGCTCTAGGAGAAATCAAAGACAAAAAAGCTAAGGGAGCATTAATTCAAGCATTCTATTCTGATGCAGAATATCAAGTTAGTTGGGCATCAGCATCTGCACTAGCAAATCTAAATGATGGAGAATCCAAGAAACTATTAAAAGAATTAACTAAGGAACTTGT
>DAOVPS010000016.1:0-27571 GCA_030629105.1 Candidatus Heimdallarchaeota archaeon | reverse complement strand
TCAAAGACAAGCAACAAAAGATGCAGGAAAAATTGCAGGTTTAGAGGTTTTAAGAATAATCAATGAACCAACTGCTGCTTGTTTAGCTTACGGGGTTGGAAAAGGAAAAGAAGAAATAATACTAGTTTTTGACCTTGGTGGAGGAACATTCGACGTTTCCATTCTTGAGACTTATATGGAAGAAGGAGACACAATGTTTGAAGTAAAAGCTACCAGTGGTAATAATTTATTAGGTGGAGACGATTTTGATGACAGAATCATAAAATGGGTCGTTGAGCAATTCAAGAAAAAAGAAGGAATTGACATAACCAAAAATGATTCAGCTATGCAACGAATTAAAGATGCATCTGAAAAAGCAAAAATGGAGTTATCATCAAAACAAAGAGCTTTTGTTGACATTCCTTATGTTACAGTTGACAAAGAAGGACAACCAATCAACATAAACTATGAAATTACAAGATCGCAATTCCAAAGGATGACTGAAGATCTTATTGAGAAAACTTTAGGTCCAACAAGACAAGCTCTAAAAGATTCAAAGTATAAAGCTTCTCAAATTAACAAAGTTCTTCTTGTAGGAGGAGCAACAAGAATGCCTGCTGTGAGAGAAGAAATTGCAAAGATATTCGGGGAAAAGACGATCTATAAAGGAATAAATCCTGATGAATGTGTTGCGATTGGAGCAGCAATACAAGCTGGAGTAATAAAAGGTGATGTGAAAGATGTTCTTCTCCTAGATGTTACACCATTAACCTTAGGAATTGAAACACTCGGACAAGTTTTCACTCCTATTGTAGATAGAAATACAACCATTCCTACAAGTAAAAGTCAAACATTTTCCACAGCAAGTGACAATCAGCCAAGTGTAGAAATCCATGTTTTACAAGGTGAAAGAAAATTCGCAAAAGATAATGTGACATTAGGAAAGTTCCAGTTAATTGGAATTCCTCCCGCACCTCGAGGTGTCCCTCAAGTTGAGGTAACATTTGATTTGGATGTTAATGGAATCGTTTCAGTCAAAGCAAAAGACCTTGGAACCGGAAATGAACAAAAAGTCACTGTATCTTCACCAAGTGGTGTTGATAAAAAAGATGTAGAACAAATGGTCAAAGATGCAGAGCAATATGAGGAAGAAGATAATAAAAGACTTGAAGAAGTTCAGCTAAAGAATGAAGCAGAACATCTCGTTTACAGTGTAGATAAAGTACTCAAAGATTTCAAAGATAAAGTAACAGAAGAAGAGACCAAATCTGTAAAAGAAAAGCAAGAAGAACTTCAGCAAGCTTTAGCAACAGATGACTACGATGACATCAAAACGAAGAAAGAAAGTCTAATGGAAGAACTACAACAAATCTCAACTAGAATATATCAAGAAGCGGGTGGACAACCAGGCGCTGGTTTTGATCCAAGTCAGTTTGCAGAAGGAGCAGGACCATCATTTACTCCTCCTGGAACACAAGAAAAACCAGAAGAAGAGCATGTTGTTGATGTAGACTACGAAGTCGAAGAAGACGAAGAATAAACAATTAATTGTTAGTGATGAACACTAACAATTCTATAATTTTTTTTAGATAGGTTCTTTACGACCAAATTTGTCTCGAGCAAATTTACCAAAATCACTTATTTCTTTTAGTTGATCTTGATCAAAGACAGGACCATCAATACATAGTCGCAAGCCAACTGGATCAACAGTACATTGACCACATAAACCAATGGCACATTTGAAATAACGATCTGCTAAACACGCTTCAATTGGAATTGCTTGTTTAGTTGCTAGTTTCCATGCTGTAAACATCATTGGCTCTGGACCGCAGGTATATATTTGATCGAAAATCTTGTTACTATCAATAGAAGTCTCAAAACACTCTGTAGCATAACCTTTGAAACCATGTGAACCATCATCTGTACTAGGTTTGTAATGGAAATTTTTCTTTTCATTTGCGGAATTCTCGAAGTATTTGCGGAAGGCAAGTTCACTAGCAGTTCTTGCTCCATGGAATAGTGTAACATCCAATCCCTTTACTAATGATTTTTCAATCAAATACTTCGTCGGAGCGATTCCAGTACCTCCTCCAATCACTGCGATTTTTTTCCCTTTGATAGAAAAACCCTTACCGTAAGGACCTTTTATTCCTAGCTTGTCACCTTTCTTTAGCTTATGAAGAGCAGTAGTTGCTGGACCAATTTTCGCTACAGCAAAAATAATCTCCCCGGATTTTGGGTTTGCACCAGCAATCCCCATGGGTTTCTCATCAATACCTAATAACCACATCATAGCAAATTGACCTGGTTCTGCAATCTTTGCTATTTCGGGAATTGTTAAGGTATAGGATTTTACAGGAACACGACAATCTGTTGGTGTTTCTTCAACAATTTTTTCGATTTTTGTAACCTTTAGTAATCCGAGTTTTTTAACAGCCATGTGTTTTTCCCTCATTCCAATCTTTATGAGCTAACCCCACGATATCAGCAGATTTACTGAATCCTTCTGATTTGAGATACTGTTTTAATCCATCAGCTAATTCATTGAAAATTGAGATGTTCACAGGATCCTTACAATAGGATATAGCTGTTCCAATTTGCACTGCAGAAGCTCCAGCAAGCATAAATTCAACTACATCTTTCCAATTAGAAATTCCTCCAACACCTATAATGGGTACTTTATCTCCGAAAGAGGAATACATGTCATAAACACATTTTAGTGCTACAGGTTTTACTGCGGGACCTGACAAACCTCCGAATTTGTTAGCAAGAATTGGTTTACGATAATTTATGTCAATAGCCATCGCTCGAAGAGTATTTATTACTACAATACCATCTGCTCCTCCAGAAACAGCTGCTTCAGCTGGGACTCGTAAATCTGAAAGATTAGGAGATATTTTAACATAAACAGGGACTTTTACAATCTTCTTTATTTCTTGAGTAATCTCTTCCACTAATTCTTTATCTTGACCAATAATGGAACCATATTTTCCTCCATGTGGGCAAGACACATTTAATTCAAAAGCATCGGGGTTTCCTTTTAGAAGTGTTCTAGCAACAAAAATGAATTCTTCTGTATCTTTCCCAAAGATACTAGCAATTATTGGTGCTTTTGTTCTCTTCTTAGCTTCAATGATCTCCGTAACGAATTCTTCGCATCCTGGATTTGGAAGGCCCATTGCATTAATTAAATTTCCATTTCCAAGCTCCACAACAGTTGGATTCGGATAACCTGCTTTTGGTTCAGGACCAATGGATTTTGTAGTTATTCCACCACATCCAGCATTCGCTACTCGAGTCATAACCGAAGCATTTACCCCTAATACACCAGATGCTAGTATGAATGGATTTTTGAGTTTTAAACTTCCAATTGTCGTCTCAATCAATATCTTAGTTCTCCTTATTGTTTTACGTAGTTAGTATATCAAAAAATTTTTGGAGAAAAACGAAAGTAAGGTGATTTTCTCCTACCAAACATAGAGATTATCAAAGAAAGCTAAATCATTTGCTAGACTAACCAAACCAATTTGACCTCTTGAAATCCTATAATCATAAAAATCTAGGATAGGTGTTTCTGTATTATCAATATATATTCTAAAATGATCCATGTTGGAATCGATTCGCCAAGTATACCATGTATTGTATTCTCTTTCCCAAGCTACTGATGCAATTTTGTGCCAATTGTATCCATTAGGATCCCCTTCTACAAAATGAACAGTTAACTCACCTGGAAGTATTTGGTCTGTTGCAGGGTCATCCCAATCAAAAAGATCAATTTCTTCAACATGGGGTCCGTTTCTCGGACTAGGATGATCTTGAGTGTACCATAGAATGTAAAATTTGGGATATGTGCCACTGTCATCAAATCGATAGATAAATCCTGTAGCATCACTACCATTTGTGCTTAAATCGCAGGAAATATTGGCATTAGTAAAATTCATGAGAGGATTAGAAAGTATCACAAATTGACAATCATTATTTGTACACTGCCAAAAGGTGTTTCCTTCATCTTTATCAGTGAGCCAATCCGAAAGATTGTGATTGTGAAAAAGATCATGTATCGCTATTGAATGATGAGTCCAATTTGTATTTTCAAAGTCCTCAAAATCTTCGCCAAAGATAATTGTATTCGAACTAAAGATAGCAGGAATTTTAATCTCAAAACTAAAGAACTTTACTTCAAATGGGAATTCAAATTCAACAAGCTCACTATACGCAAGTTCATTAGTAGAAGAATTAGCAAAACAAATAATGGTGATTTCTTCTTTCTGGTCAACAACATAAGTAGTGGACCCTAAACTCCAATTCACCACTTCAGAATTTCTAACAACACGAACAGAAGTAAAAGCGAGTTCTTCATTACCTACGTTCTCTAAATTTATAGTTATTTTATCAACAAAGTTTGTGTGATCAGTATCTTCAAGAGTATAATCTAATACCACAAGTTCTCCTTGAACAATGAGAGGAATAACTACAAAGTAAATGATAGCAGAAAATGAAATAGTAAAAACAATAACAAAAATTGCAGATACTATGGGATTGAGCTTCTTTCTCCGATGCCAATATCCCTTCAATTTCTCAAAGAACGTCACATCAATCGCCTCATTCACAATAGGATAGTTCGTGGAATTAATTAAAAGTTTGTTTTCACTGCACATTAAAACAAAGAGAAAATTTTAAAGAAAAATGGAGAAAGAAGAAAAGAAATTATAAATTATTTAAAAAATATGATAAAAGGAATAATTGGTGGGATTAGCCACCTTCGGTACGAGCGATGAGATAAACCTTCTCATAGTCGGTAATCCCAACTTCTTCAAAAGTTTCATTGTCGTCAAGTTGCCTGCCACGGAAAACAACAATTACAGCACTTGCAGGAATTCTCTTTTGTCTTGAGATTTCTCGTTTCAATTCTGATATTGTTGAATTGGGCTTAACTTCACAATCGATCACTCCACCGCCTATTGCTGATACGACCCTTACAATCATTTTTTACAATCACCGTTTTTTTTTATCTAATTTATTTAGAGCAATTATCAATATAAACAATTACAAATGAATATGTTAACTTTTCCTTTAAATGTTAATCCCTTTTCACACACTGTTTATTGATTAAAGATGCTATTAATCCTCCACCGAACCCATTATCAATGTTAACTACAGAGACATTTGGTGCACAACTGTTAAGCATGGTTAGTAACGCTGAAATTCCTCCTAAATTAGCACCATAGCCAACAGAAGTTGGAACTGCAATTACTGGACTAGCAACTAATCCTGCTACTACTGAAGGTAAGGCTCCTTCCATACCTGCAACCGCAACAATAACGTTTGCTGAAAATAGATTATCTTTGTAATGTAATAAACGATGAATCCCTGCCACACCAACATCAAATATTCTTTCAACCTTTGAACCCATTAATTCTGCAGTTAATGCTGCTTCTTCAGCAACAGGAATATCTGCTGTACCTCCACATACAACTAAAAGATTCCCGATTTCTTCCCTAGGTTTTCTTTCAACGAAAATAATGCGAGCTTGAGGACTATATTGAACGTTTTTATCTACTTTTTTCAATTCATTGTATATCTCTTCTGATGCTCTTGTAAGCAAGATGTTTTCATTTCGTTCGTTTAATGATTTGAAAATACCAACTATCTGGTCAAGAGTTTTACTGGGACAATAAACAACTTCTGGAAAACCCTTTCTTAACGCCCGATGATGATCTACTTTAGCATACCCTAGATCTTCAAACGGTAATTCTTTGAGTCGTTCCAATATTTTCTCTAATGGAATTTTCCCTTCTTTGAAGTTTTTCAATAAATTCTCAAGATGTTTTTCATCCATGGGTTTCACCTATAATTATTGATCTGATTTTTTCTTTCTTATTCTTCTTGACTTATGTTCATTGAACCTTGCTTGTATCCTCTTAAATCTAATGTTATGAATTTATATCCCAGCTCTCTAAGCTTCGATTCAATCTCAGTTGAAAATTCTAAAACAACATCGAAATATTCTTTCAAGGTTTCTATTCTAGCTATTCCTTGATATGTTCTAACTCGCACAATAGGAATTTCTAAGCTTCTCAGATACTTTTCGGCTTGATAAACTTGTATCAGTTTCTCTTGTGTAATTTCTTCACCAAAGAAAAATCGTGTTGCTAAACAGGGTGAGGATGGTTTATCCCAACATGGGAGATCGAGCTCTTTTGACAGCTCTCTTATCTCTTTTTTTGTTAATTCTGCATCAATTAATGGACTTTTCACACTGTGCTCTGATACAGCTTTGAATCCAGGTCTATAATCATCCATATCATCGAAATTTGATCCTTCAATGATTTGACCTTGAATATCGTTTTCTTTGCAGAAAGCAATTATTAAATCAAGAGTTTCAGTTTTACAAATATAACATCTGTCTGGTGGATTATCTGTAAACCATGCTGGACTTTCTTTTCCCTTGTCAATTGTATAGTGTTTTATGCCTATACTTTCCGCTAGATGTTTTGCTTCCGCTAATTCCTCTTTAGAAATCAAAGGAGAAATAATAGTGATTGCTTTAGCTTTCTCGCCAAGAACATCAAATGCCACTTTTGCTAAAAAGGAGCTATCCACGCCACCTAAGAAACCAATAACTGCTTCACCTAATTCTTCTAGAAGTGATTTCAGTACATCGTGTTTTATCTCTAACTCGTTCATTTTTCAAACAACAAACCTAATTTATCTCAAAGTTAATGCAACATCGATGGTCTTAACATCAGTCCAGGTTCGTCCAAATTTGCTCTGTAAATGAGCAGTCACTGTAAAATTATAATTTGCTCCAATTGTTACTGAATCAATATCAAGCCAACAACCGGAACTAAATGTTTTCGTTCCCTCGAAATTGTATACTACTGTCCAATTACCTTCCCCGAGAATTTCTCCTGAGGTTTGATTAATAACTTGTATTGTGAACGATCTGAATTTTTGATGCCAATGTCCAGGGCAGTTAATAGTAACATCTGCATATGCAAAATAATGAGATCCATCAAATAGAGTTTTTTGTTCTGTTCCATCGTAAGCAACTTCTGTTACTCCGAAATGGGTGCCCCAATCTGCAGCTAATGTGTCAACAATTGGTACAAAAACAATCAGAACCAAAACAAAAGATGGAAGAACTATATGTTTATACTTTGTCGTTTTCTTGTAGAATTTTTTCAGATTATCCACAAAACTACTTTTCTTAGGCTCTTGAAGATCTTCCGTTTTCTTCTCTTCCTCATCAAAAATGTCTTCATCTTTGTCTCCTGTTGAACTGAAGACAAAAGTCGCGATTAAAATCACTGCAACAATTGCAATTAATACATATCTACCCGGAGTCCCTTTAAAATAACTAATAATCCCACCTAGGTAAGGAATTCTTCCTACAATTTTACCAATTAATCTGAACTCATGTATTTGTAGTTCGTTGATATCTATAATTTCTACAAAATCATCATTAGTAATAGGATTGTCTCCCTTGGTAGTAAACCAATAATCGTCCGTTACATTGTCTTGATAGACTCTATTGACCCGGTGAACAATGGGTTCTCTTTCATAATCCAGCTGAGAAGTATTTGTAGTTAATACCCGGTAAAAAACAATGGTATCACCTACCTTTATAGTGGATGGATCAACTCCTCGAACGATGAGCATATCCTTTCTGATGTCATTTTCACTTCCCCAATCAATTCTATTAGAACCCCAATAGCTAGGTTCCATAGATTCACTGGTTACAACAACTAAGGGAGAATCAGTATGCAGTATAGCACCAAGTATCCAATTAAAACTGAAAACAATTAAAACCGCTAAACCAAGAAAAATAACAATCTCTATGAAATCTTTAATATCTGATTTTCGTGATTCCTTCTTTTTTTGATCATCATTTTGGTTTTCAGACAAGGTAGGTTTAACCCCTCATTTATTATATAATGGAAGCAGTTATTTAACTAAAATAAAATACTTTTCCTAAGGTTTCAAGAAAGCTTTTTGTGTGAAAAAAAAGGATTTGAAGGTAGGATATTATGAAAATCTCTGAGGCAGTTAAACAAGAAGCAAAATTTATCTTAGTTAGTTGTGAAGCAGTTAAAGAACGAGATGGAATGAGCGAACTATGGCACGTTCTAGTAAAATACTGTAACGTAACTCCCATAGATGCCTTTAGATTGCAGATTAAAGGACTATTCCTCATTGCTATTAAAGCTGATCTAATTGAAACCTTTGAAAAAATAACAGAAGTAATTAACGAGAAGAAATTCCAATTTATTATTTGTAAAAAATTAACCCCTCTTGAGCAACTAATTAAAAGTGATTTCGATGGATTAGTTGAAATCTTACCAGAACACCTGCAAAAGATTCCAAACAATGTCAAGTGGCGAATATCGCTGAATAAAAGACATACAAAACTGAAAAAAATTGATGTTATAAGTTTAATAGCATCTCATCCCTTAGCTCCGAAAGGAAAGGTTGATTTAAGCAATCCTGAGTGGGATATTGTCGTGGAAATTTTTGGAGAGTGGCTTGGGTTTGGGGTTTTCAAATATGATTCTATACTCGCAATAAGATAAAAAGAATTTATTTTTCCAGATTTAATAACGCAGATTTTTCAATCGCTAATTTTTCAATAATTGCAGAATCTGTAGAAGAGACGTTCTTGGTTTGAGTGTACATGTGAATTACTTCATCAGAAATTTCGAGGTTTTTAAGAACTTTCTCAAAATTGTTTACTTTTATTCTATCAATATTCATTTTGTAATCTTGAATTTCTATAGCAAGTTTCTCGAAAAATGCTTTGAAATTAAACTGTTTTATATCTTTTAGATCATTTGATGAATCAATTATCTGAACCATAACCAATTTCTTAGTTGACAAAACAATGCCTACTTTTGGAAAAGCTTTCCTTATCTGACGATTTCCAGATAAATAGAGCATGATTTCTGCATTTAGATTCTTAGCAATGTTGGTGTTATCCTTAAATGACTTTATAGCAAAACGAATGCATGCTTTCAAATGAATAATACCTGCTGCTGCTTCTGCATCAAAAACCAGTAAAGTATGATTAGCTGCTAGTTTCTTTTCTTCGCTAATCAGTTCAGCTACTATTTTAGTAATTTCATTATTAACTAGAGATTTTTTTAATAATGCTTGAGAAATTATAACCTTATGTTGTTCAATTTCTTGCATTTAAAAATTACCTCAAAGAATTTTCCCTTATCATTCCTTATAATAATTATCAAAGATTTTCAAGAAAAGACAAATATAGAAGAATTCATGAAGAGATTTTAAAGAAAATTAATAATTAATATATCAAAAAGGTATATTGGTGTGAATTCAGTGGAAACAGATATTCTAGTTTTAACCTATGATGACATCTAGTTATTAACAAACGAGCTAGCAAAGAAAATACGTGCTTCTAATTTGAAACCTGAAATCCTAATAGGTATTGCACGAGGGGGACTAGTTATAACACGTATACTAAGTGATATTTTGGATATTTTTTCTGTAGCAATAATTGGTGTAGGATTTTATGATGGAATAAAGGAAACTAAAAAAGAACCAATCCTCACTCAAGAACTTCATACAGATATAACTAATAAGAAAGTATTACTAATAGATGATGTCTCAGATACCGGGAAAAGCTTCGAATATGCTGTCAAGTATCTCCAATCGAGAAAAATGCAATTACTCCAGACAGCAGCATTACACTATAAACCACACTCAATTTTCAAACCAGATTTTTTTATTAAAGAAACAGCTAGTTGGATAGTGTATCCTTGGGAATATATGGAATTCACTAGATTATTCATTAAACAACAGCTGGAAAAAAACAGAAACAAAAAAACAATTATTCAAGAGTTAAGAAAACTAAAAATTCCTGAAGTTGTAGTAACAGAAGTATTAGAGTATAAAACTTAATCAAATAAAAAAGAAGAATTTCTGGATTGTTTCCAGAAATCAAGAGTCATTCATTTTTGTTTCCTTGTATCGATTGCGGATGAAATTAGGCATTGTAAAACCTATGTATGCAAAACCACACATGAATATCGCAAAAACATAAGCTAAGAAGAAGAATGGCGTATAACCACCTGAAATAATGCCAAGAGCATTATCACCAAATAAGAAATCTAATGCAAATGAAAGATAGATTAGAATGCCGAACACACCTGATAAAATAATATATCTGAATCCAGCTTTTTCCCATCGTAAAGTAGCATGTCGAAGTGGGCGTCTAGTAAATATGATCAATGCTATGAAGGAAATAAATGTTAAAACTAAGTGATACAATGTTGGAAAAGGCGAGTAATCAGGTTGAGGCCATAATCTAAGACCTCCTCCTAAAAGTATTCCAATGGTAATTCCATTTAACGCAGCGAAAAATATTGGTACCATCATACCTGTTCGTCTGAACATTGCAGCTTGAGAGAAAACCAATGCCACAAAAATCAGAATGAAGATATTGCTTAGAGCTGAAAAACTATACCCTAACATAATACCAATAGAGCCATATTCCCTATTATTGGGGTTTGAGAGTAATCCATTCACTACAAGATACTCTAGCAATCTGAAGACGAACAAACAGATGATAGCTATATCCCAAAATGTAAAAGCTACAGCTAAAGTAAGTGCTGTTCTTCTCTTTCTATTAAAGTACCGAATAAAAAGCATTGTAACAACGAACATTACAAAAACAAGAACAATGCCTTCGGTAATAACCGCTACAAGTAGTCTATCCAAGATCTTTTTCCTCCTTAAACAATCTGCGTAGAAACGTTGGCATTACATAACCAGCATATGCCAGAGTACACATTAGTATGGCGAATGTCCATCCAATATAAAGAAAAGGAGTGTATCCTTCTTCAAAACCTGGCACAAATAGTGTTACGACACGATCTAATGCAAGCATTAAGTAAATCATTATTCCAGCTAATGCTGAACCAATGATAAAACTAAATCCTGCTTTCTCCCATCGTAATTCTACTCTTCCTCTTGATACGATACTAAAGAACAAAAGTAGTAGAAAAGCAATAAATGTCATAATTAAGTGGTAAATTGTTTGTTCAAGTGGATAAGCTGGGTTTAATGGGTCAGCTATTATTGTATCGATAATGAGACCAATAGTTACTCCGTTTAAGATTGCATTTGCTAAGGGAACCATTTTGTATGTCTTCCGAAACATAGGTGATTGTGCGAAAATTTGTGAGATAAAGATAACCAGAAATATATTGCTAATAGCAGAAAATGCATACCCTATATTGAAACCATACCTAACAACTTGAGATAATCCTTCTGCGATTGGTTGTCTTATATAATGGATTAAGGAACCTAGAAAAACTGAAATCGCACCTAAATCCCAAAAAGCAAAAGTTATAGCAAGTGTTAAAGCTGCTAGTCTTCTTCGCTCAAAATATCTAATAAACAAGAAAATTACTACTATTGTAACAGCTACAGTTACTATACCCACTGTTACTAATGCTCCTAAACTTACATCACTAGGTAAATCTGCCATTTTAATCAGTTCCTCCAAGTCACCAAAGAGCATCCTTCATTTTATCAATAGGTGACTCTTCTTTAAGATGCCACTCAACGATTTCATCCAGTACTTTCTTGCATTCAGAACAATCATTATCTGAACTCATTGGATCATATATCTTGTCAATTCCAGTAGCTATTTGTTTAGCAACATCTTCCCATTCTTTTATCGCTCTTTTATCTATGGATTCACTAAAAACTAATGCTACAGAAATGTTTTGAATAGCAAAGATTATTGCTGTTAATTCAGCAGCTAGATCAAGGTTAAAGACACCTTTTTCCAGTTTAATCGCTATTTCTTGTATTTTTGCAAGCGAATTACTAAAATCATCCATTCCAGGATCTACTTCACCAAAAGTAGAAGTTATTAAAACTTGATTCGCTTCTTTGGTAAAAATTATAGCATTCTCAATCATTGCTAACTATTCTCCTGATCAATAATAACATAGAAAATATGATATTATTAATCAACAATTCTTTAAAGTATAATTTCATAAAGAGTATTAGCTAAATAAATTTCACCCTTATAGCAAAAAGTGAACCATTAATAGAATTCATACTTTTTAGGTTAAGATATAACCAGAAATCATAAATAGAGTTGATAAATGAAATGGCTAAAAAACTATCTTATTCAGCTCCTGGAAGGGTTTGTCTGTTTGGTGAACATCAAGATTATCTTAAACTAACTGTTATTCCTGCAGCAATAAACTTACGAACAACAATAACAGTAGAGAAAAATAATACGAATGAAATCAAAGTTGAATCTGTTGACTTAGAGTTAGTTGATTCTTTCAAAATTACTAAAGAGATCTCATTGGTAAAGAATGAATTTGACTATATTCGAGCAATTATTATGGTTTTGTTTAAAGAAGGTTTAGTGAAAGAAATTCCTGGATTTAATGTAAGAATTTCCAGTCAGGTACCTATAGGGTCAGGTCTTTCTTCTTCAGCTGCAATTCTTGTGTCTTGGTTAACTGCTTTGAATGATCAATTAAAATTAGAATTAAATAGGACTGAGATTGCAGATCTGTGCTTTACTGCTGAAAATAAAATATTGGGAGTAAATTGTGGGATAATGGATCAATATTCCTCATCTTTGGGAGGAATATTTTCCTTAGATTGTGATGGCCCTCCACACAAAATACAACGGTTTACAACAAATTTAGATGGTTTAGTAATTGGTGATAGTTGTGTAAGACGATCAGCTAATGAACCCTTAACATTATTGAGAAATCAAATAACAACTGGTTTTGAAAAAATCCAAAAGCAGGGTGATTTCAAGTTAAGATCTTTAGCTTCTGATACTCTCACTGAATTTCGGGATATTATTACTGAAGATGAATATAGAAGCTTACTTGGTGTAATTACAATCAGAAATATAACCGAAAGATCTAGCATTGAATTATCTAAATCTAGCAATCAAGATATTGAATTTCTTGGGTTATTACTTACCAAGCAACAAACAATGCTCAGAGATTATCTTGGGGTGTCGATACCTGAACTTGATAATTTAGTGGATGTGTCTATAAAATCGGGAGCCCTTGGTGCAAAACTCACCGGGGCGGGTTTAGGAGGATGTATAATTGCTTTATCTCCAGGCAGAGAAGAAGAAGTAGCAAATGCAATAAATAATGCTGGTGGGAAAGCGACTATATGCAAGATTGATTACGTTGGAGCTAAAAAAGAATAGCAATTTGCTTTCTTTATTTTGCTCTGCCAACTAAACGAGGATTGATTTTACCTTCTAAAATGAGGTATTCGATTTCCCGTTGAATAGTTTCTGGTGGGAATTTGAGTTCTTGCGAAATCTTGTTTATGTCAATATTTCCAATATCCTGGTATCCGAGAGCAAGATTTTTGACTTCAGTTCTTAACTGTAGATAAGAGTAAACAACAGAATTATTCTCATTGAGAGTTGCTTGGAATTTCTGTGGAAGGTATTCAATGCGGATAACACTTAGAGCTTCATCTAATGTTAAAGCAGTATTTTGAGCAATTTCTGTTACAACAGCTTTTCCTTTGTCAGCTAATTCTTTATCCAAGAAACTAATTGTTCCTTCTAATTGTTTATCAGAAACAAAAAGACCAATTGGGAAATACTTTCCTTCAATCTCTTTTCTACCATAGAGATCTTGGATTAAGACATTAACTAGATCTGAGATGGGTTGATCCTGCATATAATCATGTATACTTAGTTTACCACTTTCTCTGATATCTTCTTTGATTTGCTCTTTATAGATTTCAGAATATTCCTGTACACCTCGCTCAAATAACACATTTACTTGTTGAGCCTGCTCTAAAGCTTCAGGGATTTGACCTTTAAGTAATTCTTCAATTGAATTTCTTATTGCTTGGTATTTTTTATTCTTCAAAACCTTTTGATCTTTAATTTGGTCAAATAATTTTATAATTGAAATAAAGTCCCAAATACGTAATTTCTTTGTTATAGAACGGATTAACATGTCTATGAATAATTCAACAACTTTTGCATCGCTAATCGCAGCTATATACTGAAACATGTAAGTATCATAGATTTTTGTTTCCTCTATGAAATTACCTGTTTTATCATATATTTTTGTTGCAGCGTATAAGTAAAGAATAGAATCATAAATAACATTTTTCTTTCCTGATTCAAGCATATTTTCGACTTGTTCCAGTGCTCTGACAGCGATTGCTTCTGCTTCTTTGACATTTTCTCGATTTGCAAACACCATTCCAGGGATTTCAAATGAAAGGTATCCATCTTTCATTGGAGCTGTATTGAACATATCTTGTATTGTTTTAGCAATAAGTTGGATGCTTTTCTCATCACGTGATAATTCATAATTTTCAAGTGCTGCAGAATAATAATAGAGTCCTTCCTTGTAATTCTTATCTCGTAATCGGATGTCTCCAATAGTAGCAGCTGCAATAGCAGTGTCAGCAATTAATCTTTCATCATCTAATAAAGCAAATATTCGACCTGAAGTTTTAAGCAAACTAATAGATTCCATTAAACGTTTTCTTTCAGCAGCTTCTTTTCCATCTTCCATACATTTAGTTCCTATTTCCACAACTCTTGATCTTTGCCCAAGTCCAGTAAGAGCGATTGCAAGGACTTCATACAGAACATCAATACCTTTTACTTTCCGTTTGAGTATGGTATCAATTAATTCAAAGGTTTTATCAATTACAGCCATACCCAACTCAATTTCTTGGGTGATAACCGCAAGTTGCAAGGATTGATCAATAATCTTTATAGTCTGATCGAGAAGCATTGTTTTTGCTATCATTTCCTCTGCAGGTTTAAACCACTCATAAATCATATTTGATAGGCTAATATTACCGAGAATAGCTAATGAGTAATTTGTATTCAAAATAGTTTGCAAGAGACGAATGACGTTTTGTCTGGCAAAAATCATAAGTTCAAAATCTTCTTGTTCTAATGCTTGCTGATTCAAGTGAATAAGTGGGATGATTGTGACCGGATAAAGTTCTTGATGAGTAAGTGAGGATGCTAAATCAGATAACATAGTTAGGATTTTGATGCCATAGGTACGAGTCGTTGGCTCGAGACTTAATTCTCGTCCAGTATGAGTCATTATACCCATAAATTTCCTTATTTCTTTTAATTCATTAACTCCAATGAAGATATTTAATGCTTGATTTACTGTCGTATCAAGGTAGTCGTATTGTTTTTTATCTATCAAATAATTAACATGAGATAGATATGCATTTGCAATCTCGATTTGTAGTTTGGTATTATTTGCATTTTCAGCTGCTCTAAAAGCTGGTTCAAAAATACGTCTAACTATTCGAGGAATCTTTGTTCTCAACAATTTCTTTCCATAATCGAGAAGTGTTTTTGTGAGTTTTTCTAAATCTTTTGCTGCTTTAATTTGAGTGAAGAATTTAATTGTTGAATCTATAAATTGGCTAATTAAAACCATTCTTTCTTCTTCGACCTCGAATATTTTTTCATATGCTGGGCTTAGAACTTGTGTTATTGCTTCAAGATAATTAGAAGTAGCTCGACTTGCTTTCTCTGTTTTCTCCTCGAATTCAGAAATTAAATCAGCACCAGCATTCATAAATTGAATACCTAGCATTGCATCTCCTTCTTTCACAAGCTTAAGTCCGAAATCAATACAACGATTGCCGACTTTTGGCAGATAATCTTTAAGACCTGCTTGTAAAGCTAATTCCATTGCTTTAGAAAAGTAAAGTGCTGCAATATCGTAATTCTTTTCATTAAGCATTTTTCCTCCGAGATTAATGAATATTTCAGAGATAACCATACTACGTTCAGGCTGACCTAATGCAATGAACAGCTCTCCGGAAAGCTCAACGAGAGGTACTCCGACAATGATATTCTGATTATCGATTTGCTTTCTACCTTCTGTGATAAGATTGTTAGCAATATCACTTGCTTCTTTGTTAAGGCCACCTCGTGCTAGCAAAAGTATACCATTACGAAACGCTTCCACTGCAGCATTCATTTCATTTCGTTTTATGAGTGTTTCTCCAAGATCAATGCTGATTTGACCAATGCCTACTAAATCATTTATTGTTCGCAAAATACCAATACCTGAAGCAAAAATAATGTGAGATGCCTCGAGTTTCCCTTCATCTCGAAGAATAATACCTTGATTTCTACAGACAGTAGCAAGGTGCTTAATTGCTGGTTCATCAGTAATTTGTACGGTTTTCTCCATTCCTTTATCGATTAATCTGCTTCCTTCAACATTCTTTCCATAGGAAATCAGTAAAGCAGCACCTACAAAGCATCGTTCAACACCTCCTACCATATCTCCTTTTGAGAACAAAGTATCAATAGAAGTATTTATGATATGATATCCTTCCTTGTCTTTTCCAATTTCAATGAAGTTTTTAGCATTACCAAACATCTTATCTGTTGCCAACATTAATTCATTTCCAGCAATTAATGATTCAAATGCAATTGGTAAGTATTTGAAAGAAGTATCAAAATCCATATTCTTCTGTAATTCATAAGATATATCAAAAATAGCATTGCCAAGATTGATTAAACGATTAGGCTTTCCTATTCGGTTGAAAAGACTAAAGCTTTCTTTGAAGAGCTCAAGGGATTTATCATAATTCTTTATATCAAAGAAAGTTTGACCCTCGATAATACAAAGTCTTCCAGTAAATTCTTCTCCGACAATTGATCCAATTGTTAGTGCTACTTCCCATAAACGTAAACCAGCTTCCGGATTATCGCTTTTCATATTAGCAGTCCCAAAAGCCATCACTTTAAGAGCCGTTTCTTCTACTTCTTTCATTCGACCATTTAGTTCAAGGATTTTAGCGATTTTCCCATAACAAAGTATAGCATTCTCAATGCTATTCCTAGCCATTAAAACATTTACAAGTTCTTCAAGAAACTGGATTGCTTCATCTACGATTTGAACTTCTGTTAAGATTTCAGCACCACGTATACCCCAAGAAACTGCAACTTCATTGTTTTCCAATTTTAGGAATTCTTCACAAGTTCTGATGCACATTGCAGCAGCTTCTTCATGTTTGTTTACTTTTTGGAGAATATTGATTGATAAATTCAGATATTTTGTTGCTCCAATAAGATCCTCTTTAGAAATAAGATCAGTTGAAAAATTAGTAACTTCTGCAGCAAGCTCACTTATACGTTTGTTGTTCTTCAAACTAATGTATGATTCATAGGTTTTCTTCAAACTCTCATACGCTGCATTGTGAAGAAGTTCTTTTGAATAAGTGGTCCATTCCTTATAATTTACTTCACTATTAAACTCTAAATCGCCAAGTTGTTTAGTAAAATCTTCTGCGACTGCAAAGTATGTTTGACTCATTTTTTCTCGGTCATCTTCACCTGCTTTGGTTGAAGTAATTTTACTTGTAGCAATTTCTATGGCAATCTCGTTAATGATAATGATTAATTTCTTTAATTCATTAGATTTCTTAATTGTTAATCGAATATCACCAGCTACTTTCATTTCTCTTAATCCATGTTCAAAATCATTAGCTGAAATGAAATATCTCCCTAATGTAATATGAAGATCAGCAGCTGAGCTCTTATCATTTAACTCAAGATAATATGCGACTGCTTTATTTAGTAAATCAATTCCAAGGTGGGGGTTTGCACTTCCTAAGAATTGTTCCCCTTCAATCCTAGCTGTTTGTGCTGCTTGTATTTTCTGGTCGGATTTATTTAATGCTTCAAGGCCTAATGTAATGAACTTATTCGCGTCTTCAAAAAGTTTCTTCTGGAAAATTTCTCTCCCTCGTTCTATTATTTCTGCTCCTAAGGCAACAGCATTTCTTATTGATGACTCGATGTAGTAACTGATTGCTTGCTCATAATACTTAAGTGCCAAGACAAATTCATTTTTTTCAACAAATAACTTTGCCATATCACTTGCACTATTTGCAGCAGCTTCTTTACTAACGGCAAGCTCAATTTTAATTGCAGTTTCAAATCCTTTTTCTGCGATATCAGAGGCACCCGCAGTTAATTGATTGGAAAAAGTTTCAAAACAATGTTCTGCAACTGAGTGGAATATCTTGGGATCAATCTTCATTTCACTTTCAACAGATGCTAATAAATAGTAATGAAGTGCTTCGTCAGTATTTCCGTTCTCAGAATGATATCTCCCAAGAGCAGATAATACTCTAGCTGCTTCTTCTGGTTGTTTTGCTTTAATGAACTCCTCTGCTCCTTGTTCAAACAATGGGTCAGCATATTCAGTGATATTTTTCCTTAGAAAATCAGTTGCAAACCCTACCAAAACCTTTGCTGCTCGTTCATTTTCTCCGGCTTCAGCGAGAACTTTTCCACTCCCTCTTGCAGATTCCATAGTTACTTCATTAAGTTCTTCAGTGTCGAATTTTCGTACATTACTTATATGCTCTTCAATAGTTTCAACTACGGCATTAATATCACGCTTGATTAGAGATCGAGCAAGAACTTCGTTAAAATCGCAAGCAGCCTTCCAAAGGTCTCGAGCATAAATAATATCTCCGGTTTTTATACATTGTTCAGTATATTTTGTAGCAATCTCTACGAGAGGTTTAAATTTTTGCTCGCGAAGATTCTCAGGAATTGCTTCTGCTGTAAGTTTTAATCGCTCCAAAGCAATATCTAAATGTCCTTCCTGCAATAATCGTTCTGCTAATTTAAAGTAAACTTCTGATGCTTCTTCTTCTTTACCGGTTCTAAGATAAAAATCAGCAGCTTTAGTAGCCAAATCAATACCAGTTTGGAGTTGTCGCACATTGAACATAGATTGCCATGCAGCATCAAAAGTATCCGCGGCTAAATCAATTTGATCAAAAGCAATAAAGAATTCTGTAACCAAGCGATAAAATAATTCAGCATAATGAAAATCGTTCTTACTGAACCTTTCTTGGGCAAGTTGCCGAATCATACTTGGAGCGTCCATTCTCATATCGCTTTCAGGAAGCTCCTTTAATGGATCAATCATCATACGGAGTGATTCGTATGCTAGTTGAAACTTGTTATATTTTAAAAGCAGTTCAGCTTGTTTCTGATAAATGCCAACTTCAAACTCTCTATCTATACTTCGACCAAGTTCAATGGCAATTCTAAAGTAATCTCTTCCAATAGGATACCTTTCATCAGTATATAATTGCAAACCAATTGAGGTAACATTGGATCCATAATCAAGTGCTTCTTGATCTATTCCAACTTCAATATAATAATCCTTAGCAGTTTCATAATACGGAATTGCTACATCATATAATCCCTTTGAAAAGATAGCTAAACCAATCAGCGAGAGTTCTTTTGCAAGAATAAGAATTGCAGGTATTGCCTTTCGAGAAACACAAATATCTTTGGCATGGGTAATTATTCTTGTTGCGACATTATTGTCAAATTGCACAGTCTCTACTTTGGATATCTTTTGTTCGGGATTCAAGATATCGGGAATTTTAAATTCAACAAATTCAATATAAGAATTCATTAATTGTTCAGTCACAGTGAGAATTGTTGCTTCGTCTGTTTTTAGACTTAACACAAAATTTACTGCTTGATCCAAATATTTTTCTGCCATTACTTCATTGCGATTCTCTAAATGTTTGTTGAAAATCTTGATGTAAATATCGACTGTTTTTTCTTCGTTTTTAGCTTTTCCATACAGCTTTTTTGATTTCTTAATTATTTCTTGCCCTTGCTTTTCGTCTTCATCTCTAAGTCTTGTTTTAGACAAAATCTTTGCTGCTAAATCTGCATAATCAGTTGCTGCCTCAAGTGCGAAATTAATGGTATCTCTTTTTTGTTTATCATACAATCTAATCTGGATTTCTGAGAGTTGAGCTGCTTTCTCAAATTGCTCATCATTTTTCCTATAAAGATCTTTTACATTTGCGAGAAAGACATCAATTTCCCCGAAAAAACTATCGGGATCTTTTACTTTTAGTTTATCAAGTTCTCGGAGAAGTCCTTCTGCGGTGAGAAAAATAAGTCTTCTATCTTTGGTTCCTGCGATACTTGAGGTAATTTCTAATAATAATCTACAAGCTTCTTCTTTATTTCCCTTATCCTTTAACTCTTTAACAAGTTTAAAGAATTCATCTATAGCAGCTCTATAAGTGCCAGGTTTGAGAAGCTGTCGGGCTTTTTCGATATTTTCAAACATCCTTTAAATCCACACACGAAGTATTAAGCGTATGATTTTTCTTTAAATCATATGTTTATTACTGTTTTTTTTATCTGCCTTTATACTAAACTATCTCACTCAAATAAAAATTGTGTTAAACAAGATGTTCCTAGATATAAATTTCTCTTATCTTGCAAATTTGTGCTAGATAGCTAATAATTATTAATCTGAAGGGATTTATGTATAGAAATCAATTGATTGGAGATTTATTTGATGGATTTATCTGTGACTTTTCATGGAGCTGTAAGCCGAACAACTGGGTCTGCTCATATCATCCAAGCAGGAAATAAGCGTGTCCTATTAGATTGTGGAATGATACAAGGGATTCCTCATCATTATAATCGAAAGTTTTCCTTTGATCCAAAAAGTATTGATCACTTAGTTCTTTCCCACGCTCATATTGATCATTCAGGACGTATACCTTTACTTTACGACCAAGGATATGAAGGACCTGTATATTGTACTCCTGCTACCAAAGATCTTTTGAAAATTCTCCTTTTAGATGCTGTGAAAATCTCAAAGGAAGAAGCAAGGAAAGCAAGTAGACGTAAGCAAAAGGGGGGAATAGAACCACTATATGATGAAGAAGATGTCTTTAAAACTCTAAAACATGTTATCACTGTTCCCTATCATAAGACCAAAACAATAGAGAAAAACATCTCATTCAAGTATCTAGACGCAGGTCATATCATAGGCTCAGCACAACCAATATTGGATTTCGATGGAACAAAAATTGCATTCACTGGAGATTTAGGTCAGAATGGTATACCTCTAATTAAAAATCCTGATCCGATTGAAGAAGCACATTATCTTATAACAGAATCAACCTATGGGGACCGAATTCATCCGCCAATGGAAAAAGCGAGAGATAAGTTGTTGGAATATACAAAACATGTCTCACAAGAAGGAGGAAAACTAATAATCCCTTCGTTTGCTGTCGGGAGAACTCAAATTCTAATTTACTTCTTAAATGCGATTTTCGAAATAGGAGAAATCGATAGGACTCCCGTTTATATTGATTCACCGATGGCTATTGATGCTACAGAAGTTTACCTGGATCATCCTGAATGTTTTGACAAAGAAACCTTGAGATTATTGAAATCTGGAGATAATCCCTTAACTTTTCTGAGTTGAGGTTTTCAAAAAGCTCTCGAGAATCTCGTGCAATACGATCTGGTTGGGAAACTTGTGTTGTTTTCGCTGGTTCCGGAATGTGTACTGGAGGTAGAATCCTAAGCCATTTAATAAATGAATTACCAACGAGAAAATCTGTTGTGCTCTTTGTGGGATATCAAGCAAGAGGAACTCTAGGACGAAAAATCGTGGAGGGTGCAGAGGAAGTGGTGATCTATCAAAAGAAAATACCCGTTAAAGCAAAAATAAAAATGATTAGAGGATTCAGTGCACACGCAGATAAACGAGAGCTAAAAGCTCATATTGAGCGAATAAAGAAGAAACCACTTAAGACATTTGTCGTGCATGGAGATGCTGAGCAATCGTTGACTTTTGCAGCTGAGCTGCGGAATACCCTAAGAATTTGGGCTCGAGTGCCTAAGTATCGACAAGAATACAGTCTGCGTTCTGTTGGTTAGTAATGAAATAGCTTTATGAAATCAGCTTGCTTGCGTGAAGACTTTAGCATAAGGAGAACCGTAAACATTAGCAACTATTGTCATATTTAATTCTGTTAATATGGGTTCCATAACAGAAAGCTCGTAATCCCGTACAATAGCATATGTTCCTTTTTGACTGTAGAGATATCTAATAAAGCTTGAATTGTAAACTGGAATTGGAGGTAAGACGATGTAATTAATCTTCAGAAAATAACAGGTCACATTTACATCAAGATAAGCATATCCACCAGTGTACCACACCATTTCAAACACAATAACAATTTCTACATCATCTTGCTCTCCCACCCAATACATCGCATTACAAACTCCGGAATTCGCTTTCCACATATATTTAAAATTATAATTTGCTAAGAAAAGTGATGTCGACCCTAAAAAGATTAAAATGAAACTTAGAAGAATATGTTGATTTCTTTTTGATTGTAGCGTAGTAACTACTCTCTCGATGCCTGCGGCAACCATTATCATACAGAGAGGAAGAATTGTCATGACAAATCTGAATTCTTTATGAGCAAGAAAAGAAAAAACAACAATCCAAAAAATAATGATGCTGAAAATCATAATCTTTGTTTTGACTTTTCTTTTATGACTAAAACCAAAAATGAAGAACATAAGAAGCAAAGGTAAAAAGTAATAAGCAAAATCCGTAAAGAAGCCAGTAAAGTAGGAATACCATGGACTCGAACCATGTATAGCGCTTAATCCCTCTACAATGTTATATTTGAAAAAATTAATCGGTGAATGAAGAAAACTACCCCAGGTAAATAAATCAAGTAATCCTTGCATTAAGACCATAAAGAAAGATCCGATTATGAATCCTCCTCCAATAGCAAGCTCTTTAGTCATATTAACAGAAAACTTTGTATCCAGAAATTCTTCTCTCGGATTCTTTGAAACCTTTGAGATAAAATTCCTAATTCTCCTAACGAAATTTATTGTTAGCTCACGGATTGGTTTCGCCCATAATACAAGAATGATAGGGATTCCCATTAAAGCAGAGGGGAAACGAATCATAAAAGATAAACCAGTAATAATACCTGACGACAACGCTAAGAGAAATCGTTTCTTAGATGTTGTTTTATTTTTTAATGCTTTATATGCAAGAAAAATACTTAGAAAAATAAGATCTGTTGAAATAGAATCCGTCATGGTTCTACTAGACCAAAAAGGAAAAAACCACCAGAAACCAATCAAAAAAGCGCTTAGTAACCCAATTCTTTTGTTGAAGATTTCCTTGCCAAAAAAGTAAGCGACGATGACAGACACAATTGAGAATGAAGCAAGGAATAATCTGGCGACAAAGATTAAACTCAAAGGATTAGTAATGCCAAAAAACATCGCAATTCTATAGACTGCTACAAGTATAAAGACAAAAAACCAAGATCGAGCTCCACCATAGGGCTTATTTAAATCATATTCCCAAGGAATTGTTTGCCCGGTGCCAAATTCCCCAAATATCCTGAAATGAACCATTTCAATTGCTTGAAAAACCTCATCAGGATGAACGAATCCCTGTGATTCGCTTGCAGCTATGACTCGCACGATTAACGATCCGACAATTATTGCAACTAAAGGTAAAGAACTAAAAATTTTTTTGAAAATTTCTTTATTAAGAAGTGTATTGAAAGGTCTTAAGAGGTATGAACTAAAGGATTCTTCGTGAATGGATTCCACTTTTGTGACTTCCATATTTGATGTACTTTTAGCTTTCAAGAGGTCTATCTCCTTTGTCTATACTAGAAAATTAAAATAGATAACATACAAAAAGTATTCTATACGAAAGATTCTAACATTCGAAGGTAATATAAATAATATAATAGTATCTATGTGAAAGAGGTCTTAGATTTGAGTGGCTTTATACATCAATTAGAATTTAAAGTTCTAATAGACTCAGAGGTAGTGGATTTTACATTTAAAGTACCGAGAGGTACATTACTAATACAAATATTAGATGAATTAAGAACAACTTTGAGTATTCACCCTCGAGTAATCGCTGTTATAGATCTCGTGGGAGAAGTCGTAGTTATAGACAACCAATACTCAACAATTGACTTTTTGATTGAAAAATACGGCTCACAATACTATGCAGGAGAATCAAGTATAGTCACTTTTCATCATGGAGATTACATTATTGACCTCGATGTTCCAGAAGCAATCCCCTTTGCTGCAACATTTCGAACTGCCTGCAAAAGTTTCTCAGTTTCAATAAGAGATGTTTCTATAGAACGACAAGATGGGCAAGTAATGGACTATGAAGTCTTTAGTATGCCTACTGCTTTTGTTCTGAATTCTTGGGGAAATTTCTATAGAATTGTAGGCAAAGATCTTGGGGATCCACTGGTTGAACCTGTAAAAACATTAGAAGATGGTCCAACCGTAACCGATGCTCCACCGGAGCCTATGGTATATCCACCACAACTTGATGAAGCAGAAATTATTGATATGACAAAGAAACTCGTAGAATCTAGTCAAAAAGAAAAATCAGAGGTAGACCAAATTACCGACCACTTTGTTGAAAGAACGTTCCCATCAGAAGAAGAACCTCCAATTATGGAGGATGGGGTTAGTGATATCGTCGAAACAGAAACAAGTGGTGATATTGAAACTGAATCATTCCTAACTCAACCAATTGAAGACAAACCAAAAGAAGAAACAACATATCCTTGGCAAGTACCAGCAGAAGATCTTGAAGAAGAACTAGAAGAAGATATCATTCCTGTTGATTCCATAGAATCATTGATGGATGAAGTGATTGTTAGTGATGAAATAGATGAATATGAGGTTGAGGAAGAAGTGGAAGGGGTTCTTGAACCTGCTGAAGAAGAACCAATTGAATCTGAAGAAGAAACGATTGATACCGAATCAACTTTAGAAAAAACCGTTATAGAAGAAGTGTTCAACGATATTTTTGTTGCTGAAAAAGAAGAACAAACATTTAGAGAAGGCTCTCTTGAAGAAGTTGAACCTGATAAAGAAGTCTCTGATGAAGAGACAGCTGAGAGTGACTTAACAGAATTTGTTGTTGATAGTACAATTGAAGAGGAAGACGAGGAGTTTGTTTCTTATGATTTGCCTGTGGTTGATGAAGAAGACGAACCATTGGGTGAAGAGCAAATAAGCGACTTGCCAGTTACAGATAGAGAAGAAGAAATTCCCTATATTAGGGAAGAAGCAGCTGAAATAATAGAAACAGATGAACTAGAACAAGTTGTTGAAGATACCACACTTCATGAGGAAGTTTTAGAAGAATCATCTCTTATCGATAGACCAATTTCTGAAGCTCTGAGTGATACATCACCAGAACGAGATGAAATGTTTTCGCTTGAAGAACGACTAGAAATCAGGAAAAAAGAATTAGTAAGTTTGGAACATGCATTAAAAGTAGAAGAACAAGCAACTGAGAAAATATCTCAAAGAAATATTGGACTTGAATACTATAAGCGAATGTATCCACAAAAAGTATTTCCATTAATAGTAAGAATCCCACCAGCTGAAATTAAGAATTCAGATAATTTGAAAGAAATAAAACTGATGCCTGTGTTCCCTGGTTGCCATGTAACACCACAAGATGAAGTTGTTGATTTAAGTAGTGAAAAGATGACTGTTGTAGAATTTAGTGTAACACCACTTGCTAGAAGAGGGAAAATAACAGGAAAGCTAGGATTCTGGTACAATAAAAAGAATATTTTCAGCATAAATGCTCCTTTGAAAGTTGGAAATTGTTTTTGGGCAAAAGTCACTGGAGTACTAGCTGTTCTATTTGGAATGTTTCCACTCGTCGATTTATTCACTACGCTTAATGCTATATTAGCAAGTAGAATTGGGATCGCAGAAAACATCGTACTAGGTCTTGAAATAGGATTCATAGGATTACTCCTAATTCTCACAGTGATCTTAATTATTAGTCAAAGACCTTTGAAAGCTTCTCTTAACAGAAAATTCTACCCATATGAATTAGAAGAAAAATCATGAGTTAGCATATAACTCATTCATTTTTTATTCTTAATGTTCTAGAAAGATTTTAATATTATCTTTATAACATCACTGAAATAGGTGAAAAGATACATGAAAGATTTCACAGCATTCCTCGGTCCAAAAGGATTATTGGCATTTGGAATTATATTCCTCATCTTAGGTTTACTTGCATTAGTGTGGCTAATAATTTATCAAGAAGCAGATCCTGATAGATCCTTTAGAGGTTCAATCGCACGTGCAATTGCTGCTTCAATGTTTCTCGGAATGTCTGTATTCATGTTTTTCGTAAATAGTGGATTTATAGTTTAGAGCTATAAATTCAAGCATTTACCTTATTTTTTACTTTTGATATTTTGAACAGAAACAATCATCTCGAGTCTTAACATTCAAAGTTTCAAATTGCATTGTACCAATATCACAAAAATGCAGCTTGTCAAGGAGTAATGGTTCCTCTTTTAGCATAACTCTCGTTGCTTCAGAAATTTGCAGGCTACCAATAATATTAATTATAGATGGATGAATTCCTACTTCTAATGAAGTAGGGAGTTTAGAATCATCAGCTTGACTGAAAATGCACTCCACACAGGTAGCTCCTCTCATAACGGTCATTATGTTCCCAGACATTCCACTAACTGCACCAAACAAATAAGGGATGTTCTCCTCTAAGCATGCTTTATTTAGTGCAAAGCGAGGAGTAAACCTGTCTACAGCATCTACAACAAAATCCACAGAATCAGTAGCAGTATGTGCATTTTTCTCTGTTATATTATCATTAATAGCTTCAATTTCTACTTCTGGATTTAGATCTTCTAAGAATTTCTTAGCAACTTCTGCTTTCGATTTTCCAATATCATTATTTCGATACAATATTTGACGTTGAAGATTTGAGCGTTCAACAATATCTTGATCAATAATGCGCAAGAATTTTACTCCTAAAGCAACAAGTTGTGGAGCGGTTACTGAACCTAATCCACCTGCACCAACTACCGTTGCCTTAGCTTTTCTAATTTTATCGACCCCACCAGCTCCTATGGATGGTATAGCAGCAAAACGGGAATAGCGACTATTAGCATAACTTTCTTTATTCAATTTATTTTGCACCATCCAGTAAATGTCTCGCCATATCTTTAACATCCTCATTCTTATAATCTTCAATTTCCTCAGAGAAATTTTTAATGAATTCACTGAAAAGCTTTCGAGGATATCCTCGTTGAATATAGTCATTCATCTGTAGAATGGTTTCCAATCGATCTGCTTCTAATACAATTCTCGCTTCCGGAGATTTTTTCTCAAGAAATTCTTGGAAAATTTCAAACAAATAATCACTAGTTTTTTTTGGAAGATTATCAAAAAGATGCTTTAGGGCTTCCCTTTCTAACTCATTTTTAAATTCATCATATTTCTTAGGTGAATACTTGCGAATTCTTCTATCTAAATCTTGTGAAACGCTTTCGGGTAAATCATGAAGAATAGCCATAACAAGACTTTTCTCAATATCAATATTATTTCCCTTCTCTTTTTCTTTTAATGCTAGAATAAGTGTAAGAAGGGTTATCATATAACTATGATCAGCTACACTTTCTGTATCAGCTTTTGCGACTCCGGAATAAATCCAACCACTTCTAACCATTCTTTTTAATCGAAGTGCTTCTTGGAGAAAAGATAAAATATCCTCTGTCAATTTTGAATCCTCGAGAGTGGTTTGTCTAAACCATCTTGTAATAATACGATAAATTTGACACCTAAAATAACTATCGTTAACAAAATAAACTAATCAAATAAAGAAAAATGAAAAAAGTT
>DAOVPS010000081.1:0-13594 GCA_030629105.1 Candidatus Heimdallarchaeota archaeon | reverse complement strand
CTTTTTTCATTTTCTTTTAGATTCTATAGCGTTTAGTATTTTTGTTAGTTTATTTTCTATAATAACATTGATAATTTAGTAATCATTATTGAGTTTGATTAAATTGATAATGAAGAATGAAACTGCTATAATCACTGGTTCAACTAGTGGCATTGGTTTAAGTATTGCTGAAAAATTTCTAGAAGCAGGTTGCAAAGTTACTATTAGTTCTAGAAGTGAAGAGAAAGTGAAGAAGACTCTTGCTGGTCTAACTAAGAAGTATAAGGACTCAGTCATTGGTTTTGCCTGTGATGTAAACGATCCCAAAGCTTTGAAGAAACTCGTTGATAAAACAATAGAGAAATTTGGGTCAGTTCGTATTCTTATTGCAAATGCTGGAACAAATAGATCTTATGGACCATTTAGCAATTTAACGGCAGACATGGTTAGTAAAGATGCTATTAATGTAATTGGAACCAATTTGATTGGGACTCTTAATTCGATTGCAGCAGTTATGCCTCAAATGATTCAACAAAAGTATGGGAGAATTATCACCTTATCCGGTGCAGGAGCAGAAAGACCGATGGAGAATATGACCATCTATACAGCTTCTAAGGGTGGGATTGTAGCTTTTTCCAAAAGCTTAGCATTAGAAATGTCTAAGAGAGAAGAAGATATAAAAATCAATGTCTTTGCGCCTGGAATGATTAAGACAAATTTGGCATCTAATGCTGATCTTGTTCCTAATTGGGGTGCGGAAGAAGATTTTGAAGCCAATTTAGAACTTGTTCATGAATGTCTTGGAACAGACATTGATACTAGTTGTGATAAAGTAATTCCATATGCTTTACCTGAGCTTAAAGATAATGGGAAAGTATTTCGTGGATTCAAAATAATGAAGATGATTACCGGTGGAATGAAATATCAAAGAAAGATGAAAAAAGCTAGAAAGAGTACTTAGAAATCAATCTGATATTTACTAAATCTAGCAAGCCAACCTTCTTTGGTTGGCAATTCTTTGTAAAGTGCTTTACTAAGAGTGACAATGCTTTCCCCATCAACAAGGACTTCTATGTCTTTTTTAGTAGAGTAATTCTCCATTAAAGCCAGTAAGAAATCATGAATCGCAGTATCAATCCCAGCAGCAAGACACTTGCGAACAAACACTTTCTCTTCGGGGGAGAAATGCATTAAACTATCTTGTAGTTTCTATAATTTTTGGGCTTTGTAAACCCCAGCTAATAATTTGTCATAGAAATCAATAGCGTTGTCTCTAAGATTTGCAATTATAAATTGGCCGAATTTATCTAAAGTTTCTTCTGAATCCATTTTACTCAAGAGATATATAATCTTATTTTACTTTTAATCTCTATTATAATCCAAATAACACATACGTCATCTACATGTATGACAGTAAAAAAACGGATTTTTTAAAAACAAATGTATCATCAGAGAGAATAGGAGAAAATTAAATATATCTAGAAGCGAAACTCCTACTATTCCACTGAAATTTCCAGCTATTGCATTTATAATGATAATATTTGAAAAATTGAAACAGGTTATTTAAGATGGCTAAAAAATCTAAAAAGAAATTGGTTCTTATTGCTGATTCTGCTTGTGATCTACCAGTAGATATTATAGAACAATATGGCATTGTTATTCTTCCAATCTCAATCTACTTCCCTGAAGAGACGAGAACTCAATATGTTGATATCACAACAGAAGAGTTTTTCAGAATGATTGATGAGGAGGATTTATCACCAACTACCGGAGTTCCTTCGCCAAGAGTGTATAAACAAACTTTCGATAAAGCTCTTGAGAAACATGATGAAGGTATAATGATCAATCTCTCAAGCGATTTGAGCGGAATCCATAACTATGCTGTTATTTACGCAAAACAATTCGCTGAAGATAAAATCACTGCTGTTGATAGTAGGACTGCAACCCTTCCACTCGGACTTATAGCTTTAAAAGCAGCAAGAATGATCAAGGAAGGATTAACAAAAGAAGAAATCCTCAAGAAACTCAAAAAGCTTATTCCTAAAATCCAATTGAATGCTTTTGTTGGAAATTTGAAATTCCTGAAAAGATCTGGAAGAATATCTACAATAAAGCATATCCTTGGAAATTTGATGCAGTTTAAACCACTAATTTCTATTATAGATGGAAAAATAGTTTCTACCACACGTGTCCGAGGTGAAGCTGCAACAATGGAATTTATGAAAAATTTAGGAGACAAAGTTCTGAAAGCATTACCTAAAAATGAGACAATTGTTGTAATGCACTCACGAAATTTTGAAAAAGCAGAAGAGTTAGCCAAGTATTTAGAAAACTCAAACAAGAAGAAAACTGAGATTCTTATTTGGGAAATTGGTCCTGCAATTGGTGTACATGTTGGTCCGGGTGTTATTGGATTATCTTGGGCTGGTAAAACAGCTGATGAGTTACTAAAGTAGAAAAAAGAAGAAAAAGGATAGATGAATGATTAATTTCCTGTAAGCTCATCTATCTTGTTCAATCTTCCACCAATTCGACCAGTTATTGTATCAATAATTAATGCTGCACCACCAATGATGCCTCCAAAGAGTAAGCTAAGTTTTGGAAGATAATTTTGAACAACAGCATCAATATCAGCACTATTGTAAACAGCCATTATTTTTGCATCGATTAATTGTCCCAAACTCGAAGAACCATCAATACTAAGGAAATCAAGTAAAGCATCTATTGTTTGTTCAATTGTACCTAAACTTGTATACCAATTTTGAACTTTTGCTCGAAGGACAAAATAAAAGAATAAGACAATACCAACAAAGACAATTAAACCAGTAAAACCACCAGCTAGCATACCAGGGAATTTGTCTTGAGCAATGAATCCAGCAACAAATCCACCAATAGCACAACCAAGAATCGCAAGAATAAGTGCTAACCACCAGGATACTTGAAGACCACCGTAGATTAAACCTATCGCTGCACCAGCACTGACTAGACTCCCGATTATACCACCAAGAATTATTCTAATTAACGACATTGTAAACACAATGGAAGTTAATGCATAAGAATTAATAAATTTTAACTATACAAGATAAACTTTACTTCTCACTAATTGGTTTCTTGATTATTGAATTGATAAATTGAATAATTTTCTCAATTACTATTTCTTTTTCCGAACCAAAAAGAATTGTGTGAATAGAGTTTGCAGCAAAATAATCTTCTTTGATTTCGCTTTTAACTAACTCATGAATCTTCTGAGCATTGTATAGTGGAACACGATCATCCAATCCGGCTGTAATGGTAAAGATGGGTGCTGTTACCTTCTGAATTTCCTCTCGAGCAACTTCCATTAAATCCAACATATGTTCAACTGCTTTCAAAGCAGAAACACGATAATTTAACATGCTGTTTTTCTCCATGAGCTCAATTTCTTTTTTCCTTCTTGGAAAATATTTCAATAAATCTGCGACTAAGAATATATAATCTTGCATGAAATACTCGACTTTTATTGGAGCACACAATGTGACTATAGCATCGACAGATTCTTGGGCGGCTAAAATAAGAGATAATGTTGCACCCATAGAGTGACCAATTAGAACTATTTTATTACAATATTGCTTAATGAAATCATAAGCTTCCTTAACTGATCTGTACCAATCTAACATATTTGTTTGAGCTAAATCAGCGGGACTTGTTCCATGACCTGCAAGAAGAACTCCAAAAATAGAATAACCAAATTGATCATGAAGAAGCAGACCAAGATCATTCATTTCTTGAGCAGTGGAAGAAAACCCATGTGTAAGTATAATTCCTACTTCATTCCCTTTATGGAAAAAGGGACCAGCATTGTCTCTTACATTTCGTTCAACCTTTTCGGGAGCCAAATTATCTATTGCTGCTAGTATAGATTCCATTGGCAGGGAAGAGGAGATAAAAGAACTAGAATCTCTACGAAGAAAACTAATGGTGAATGAATTCAACCATGAAAACATTTCTTTATAAGGTGAGAATAAATTTGAAACAATCTGTTTTCTTGATGGTTTTTTCGACATATTGAATCCTCATCAAAATCTAAGTTTTTTACTCTGAACTCGCATCCAATGAAACATCTTGTTTCTGCATTTCAGCGATTTCTTTCTTGAATTTCTCAATTGGTTTCTCTTTCTTTCGACCAAATTTAGTAACTATTGGAATAAGAACCCCAAATGTTAGTAAAGCAGTTATTGGTATGATTGCCCAATCCATATTTAATGGACCATCGTTTGGTGGAAAAACAAGATCAATTGCTAAAAGTAAACCACTTGCTCCAAACATAAGAATTGGTCCCACAATCCAAGCAATAGCAGGGCGCTTTAAAATAATGAAACTCACAATATAGGCAAAAAATAATCCTCCAACAGCCCACCAAGCCCAATCAACTCGTATCCAGGCAGTATTAGGAGGAGTAACAACATCAATGATAATTAGAAATGCACTAATCAAGAAAAAGTTCAATGGGGTAACCCACCACTTATATTTTGGTATTCGATCCCAAAATGTTCTCTTAGCTTGTGAAGTGGTACTTTCCTTTTCTTCGGTAGGTGCTTGAGGTGACTGCAAAATATCTTTTGATTTTTTCTTAACTATTTCCTTTTTCTTCTTCGCACTCATGACAACCAATTGAAAATCTACGAATAACTATTTATTATTTTGTTATCAAGTCAAGAATTGAGTAACTATTTCACTAACAAATGATAGTAAAATCGCTACTTTTATATTTCTTCTTCAACAGTAATTGCTTTTCCATCATTGAATATTTTTCCATCTTTTAATTCAATAACTCGAGTTCCATCTCTTACAAGGTTTATATCATGAGTGGTAATCAACAATGTAAGTTTTAGTTGTTCATGGATTTTGTAGAGTTGATCCATTACATTATCTGCTAGTTCTGCATCCATATTTGCGGTTGGTTCATCTAATATCAGAAAACCTGGAGTGCCAAAATTAGCAATAGCTAGTGAAGCTCTTTGTAATTCCCCTCCAGAAACTTCTAATGGATATGAGTTTTTTCTGTGATCGATTTGAAATTCAGTGAAGGCCTCATCAATCTTTTCTTGAGGGAATTTCTTGAGAAGGATGTTATTACCTGAAAGCATATCCCTGATAAAGAGATTCTCAGTCATTGTGATAAATGGATGCAGATCTCCTTGTTGGGAAACAATGCCAATATTATTTCTTCTGAATTTGGCTCGCTCAGCATCATTCATGTTGTGTAATTCTTCATTTAAAACAGAAATTTTGCCGGCACTGCAAGGCTCCATTCCAGTAACAAGTTTGATAATAGTTGTTTTACCGGAACCACTTGGTCCAATAATGAAAGCCAATTCTCCTTTAATGAAATCCAAATTTATATCAGTCAAAGCGGGAACTTCTAAGTTCTTACTACGATAGATTTTATCAACACCCTTCAAACTAATCTCAATTTCTTTTTTATCAAAATAATCTGCTTTCAATGGAGTAATAGACAATTTTTTCTGTTTCTTCATTTCTTTGACATCAATCGTCTTAGGAGGGATTCCATCTGGATGTAAGATCTCAACTTTGGAATCCTCTGTTACAACAAAATCCAATTTATCCTTTAGATGGAGTAAATCATAGACTTCATTTGGGATTCGAATGTTTTGAGAAGAGTCAATCTGTCCTTTGAAAAATATAGGAAATTCTCGTTGATTGAGGATCCCACTTTCTTCAACATTGAAGAGTGAACTTACACGACCACTATGAATTTCACAAGTTCTATCTACTCCTTTTAGAAAACGCATATCATGCGTTACAACTAAAACAGTAGTGCCATATTCTCGAGCAATATGTCGCAACATTTCCTTAACGATTTCAGTATTCTCAGTGTCTAATTGTCCTGTGGGCTCATCGCACAGCAAAAGAGGAGCATTTTTCGCTAAGGCACTTGCTATAGATGTTCTAATCATTTCTCCACCAGAGAGATAACTTACTCGACGATTTTCAAGATGAGCTATTCCTAGGGTTTCTAGAATTTCCATGTTTCGTCTTCGATTTTCAGAGCGATTATCTGAATATAAACTAGAAGCAAAATTAAGATTATCAATTACAGTCCCTGAGAGAAACAATGTTCGCTCTGGAAATTGATGAACTAATCCCACCATATTCAATCGATATTCCAATAATTCCTCTAGTTCTAATTTTCCAATATCATAAGATCCAACTCTTACTTCACCACTAGAAATAGTTACCATTCCTGCGAAGATTTGAATTAGAGTAGATTTCCCAGAACCGCTTGGACCAATTATCGAGATAACTTCTCCTTTCTTGACTCTTAAGTCAATTCCACGTAAGGCAGCTATTCGAGTTTTTGTTTCTTCATCGGTGTAAATTTTTATTACGTCATTACAGTGAATCATTTTATCTACTCCTGTTTAACTGGTCTATATCGATAAATCGCAGGTACCAAAGCTAGGAGCCATCCCAGCATTGAGATAACTAAACCACCTATTATAATCAGCACTATTGTCCATGCAGGTATGCCTGGAGTATATGGTTGATAGAAGCTTTGGGACTCTAAGAAGAAATCTGCAACTAAACCAAATAATGGTAGAGAAGCAAATACTGTGATCAGCAATGGTAAGGATACTGCCAAAAAGTACTCAAACGTGAAGATAGCTAGAATTTGTCCTCTAACAGCACCAACACGATACAAGGATTCGATTATTCGACCCCTTTCTTCATAGATTTTCAAGCCTGTAAAGTAACTAACAAATATGATGGTAACAGCAGCTAATATGGCAAAAATTAAAATGTTGTTTATAGGGAAGGTAACTAGACCTGAATACATATCATCATAAATTTCTTGATAGGTTTGTGATGTAAAATTTAAATCTGCAAGTTTTTCTTGAACAATCGAAACGGCTGAGACATTAACAGCATTTATTAGTTTATAATTTCGAATGCTGAAATCAGTTGAGAAATCTATACCTCTTGCAATCTCTCTTGCTGTAAATCTTTTCCCAACAATTGAAAAAGTGTCAAAATTTGGTACGAAAGCTCTGTTAGAAGGATATGGTGTTAGAGGGAAAATTCTGAATGAATTTATGAAAGTTAATTCGTCTGGAAAGCGAAGGAAATCATCTGGGAAATAAGCATCGCCAGGTTTCAAACCTCGATTTCTTTTGAATTTTACATCACCTAAAATTGTCATATTGTCTTCTAAGGCAAGAACATCTTCAACTGAACTAGAATAACTTTTTAGCTTATCATTATCTATAACTTCTAGGAATTCCGTTACATTTTCCAGTGAAACTATATTAACCCTAAATGAATTAGGATAACGTCCATCCTCATTTTCGTCTGAAAAAGTATATACTTCAGCTTCAGTAAAGCTTGAAATCTCAGAGATATTTTCTAGTAGAACATCTTTTACATCTGATGGATCTACCCAATGACTGATTAGTAGATGGGAGTCACCCATTTTCAGATTGACTTCATTTCCTATATTTGTATCAAGTGATTTATTCATTGTTAATCCAGGGACTATTAGTAGACCAAATAATAGAACACCCAGCACTGCTAACTGGTATGATTTCTTATAGACAGACAAATGTTGAATGGATAGTGAATACAAATTGAGTCTTTTGGGCCAAACGCTTTTACTGATAAAAGCCCAGAACATAGAAATAATTCGAGCAATAATTAAGAATGTAAAAGTTAGAAGAAATGCAACAGTGCACGTAATCATAAACCAGAAGAGTGTCAAATAAGACATGCTGGATACTACTATAGAAACCTCTCCTAAATTTCGATACACCATAAAAAGGGAAATTGAGACTATTGTGAAAATTAAGACTATAATGAACAATCTGAATTCGTTTGTAGAGAAAATCCTTCGCATTCTTCCTCTTTTCTCTTTGAATTCTTCCGGTGTGGTTTGAGTTGTTTTCTTAGCTATAGCATTTTGTATATAGAAGCTTAATCCGAAAAATCCTATAATTATTGTTCCAAGACCCATAAGCAGTAAAGGTTCTAACAAGAAATTAAGATAATAATTCGAAGGTTGACTTTCCATTCCCATAGTAAAAAGATAACTTACACCAAATCCCATTGAAGTTCCTACTACAAAGCTGACAAAAGTAAATATCAAGTTTTCAAAGAAAACCATTCTTCTTACTGAGCGATAACTTAAACCATAAAGTTTCATTTTTCGAAATACTGCTCCTAGCTCTCTCGAACCAATATTCAAAGTAACTACACTCAGAAGACCCACTATGAACAGAAGTGGAGCATTTAATGGCAATAATTTTGTTGTATTCAATGTCCAAAGACTGTTAAATTGGATCAAGAATAATTTTAAATCCTGACATAATAAAACAGGGCTCTCTGTATAAGCTGATTCTAACAAATTATTTAATTCAGGTATTAAATAAATATAGTTTTGCCAATTCGTAGGTTTGATTGCTGAAGAATCATAACTTACATCTACTAGATAGGTTTGAACCCCTTCATAAGAAGTCATATTATTTAGAATCTCAGTATAAAGTGAGCTATTCGTGACAAAAGTGTTATACCGATAATAATTGAAAAATTCAACGATACTGCCTTCAAAATTCCAACTGAAGAGATCTAGTGAAAGACTTTCGTTCTCAAAAGTCTCAGTCATATCCCCAACTAACCCTACAATTGTGTAATTCTTGGCACGTCCCAAATGCCATTCACTATACAAAGTAATCGTTTCATTAACTTGGAAGTCCGTTTGATTATTACTTGTTGTTAAATACAATATTTCTGAGTGATTCTGAGGAAGACGTCCAGCTGTAATATTTTGAATGAGGCCTGTATATGTTCGATTATCAAACGTCATTATTTCATGATTAAGCCAGGGTTCCCCTGGTATAGACGGATCAAAAGTGTAAATTTGAGTACTTAGTGCAGTTGATTGATTTCGAAATTTAATATCAGGAAAGAGATCATTCACCATACTAGTGTAATCTTGAGTAATATTCTCAAGGTAGGAAGCACTTAGATTAAATACACCCGGGTCATACTTGTTGGAACTAATGCTGATAAGACCATCACTGAACCAATTCTTCTCCTTTTGAAAAGATTGGAAAGTGTCGAATCGATATGTGTAAACAACCATAACTAAACCTGTAATGGCAAGGAAAATAAGTGTCCCACAAATTACAGAAAGAGTAACTCTTCTTCGACCTGTTTTTAGAAAAATCTGGAATAATTGCCATTTGTTACGTTTTCTGGTTTCAAGAATAGGATTTATTTCAGTCTTGCCCATAATAAATAACCAAGTAACTCTAATGAAATCTCCTTATAAGAGTTCATCTTATTCTTGGTATTCTCATTTCAATGAGAAAATGCTCTTATTCAACAAAATTAGGTTTTCAAAAATTAAGATAAATGTAATGAGAGAAAAAAATAGAAAAGATTGAATATGATCTAAGATGAGTAAATTTTTTCCAATTCTGATTTTAAATCATATTTCAAAAGAATAGCTAACCAAGAAGCGTAATCAAGTGCAAAAAGGATATTTTTGCCATCTAAATCACCAAGTTTCTCCATAGTTTCTTCATCAGCGTTCTCGTACAAATCCATGATATATTGATCCCTTTCACTATCGATCTTAGCAAAGAATTTCTTGAATGCTTCTTTACCGATTTTCTTATTGCCGTATTGTTGTTTCAGCAACAAAAACATTGAATCAAAAATTGGTGAATGAAAATCTTCTTTATCTTTTTTAGCTAAAGGAATCTTTAATATGAAAGCATTTGAAGTTCGCATGTATAGTGTTTCACTTATCAAATCACTTTCATTTTTAGTTGTAATTCTTTTGCCGGCTTTCGCGACAAGTTTCGCCTGAATGAGTTTGTGTAAATAGCGGTAAATGCTTTTATCGGATTTCTCTTCTTCAATCTGCTTGAAATTATCACTTAAATCATGTATTGTCATAGCTCCTTTTCGAAGGAATTTTAAAACGTAGTTCAGATTTTCATCTGAAAATAGCTTATTCTTTTTCTCATCCTTAATGAAGATTATTTTCGCGGGTTTATAGGTTATTACATCTTGGGAAGACACTACACATCACCACTTTACTCGCACTTAGCAAGCTCCTTTTTCAAATCAACTTTAGCAGCTAATGCAGCCCAACTCGTATAATTCAAACAATACTCTAATTCTCGCCAATTCAATTCATTTATTTCCCGAATAGTGCTATCTTCGATATTTGTAAACAATTCAACTAACAAATCATCCCTATTTTGATCAATCTTAAATAAGAATTTTTGAAGACAATCGCTATCCAATGTTTTACCATCGAAAACTGGTTTTAGAAGGAATCTTACTGCATCAAAAACTGGACAAAAGCCTTTTTCAGAAATGTTAGGATCATGCTTTAATGCTTCAGGAAAAATGAATGCTTTTGCAGTTCGCATATACAATGTTTCGCTTTTTAATTCATCTTCTGTAATTGAAATTATTCTCTTACCAGCTTTGGCCACTAATTTTGCTTTTATCAAAGTATGAAGATAACGATAAATAGTTTTGTCCGATTTCTCCTCTCCACTCTTCTTAAAAATAGAAACCAAATCCATAATTGTCATAGGTCCTTTTTGAAGGTATTTTAAAACAGGGAAAAGATTCTCATCTTGTATTACTTTTGTTGTTTTCTCATCATCTATGACTTTTACGATTTTTTGAGTATATGTTATTACATCTTGCGATTCCATTCTATCAGCGCTCCTTCCTTCTTTTTTCGAGATTCTAATTCATTTCGAATTTAGGGGCTTTTCAATCCATATTTAAGGATTGTTTCTCATCTACATATTATATGATTCTTAAAGTATATAAATTTATTTCTTAATACTCTAAAATGAAATTCTCAATAAAATGAGAAAACTTATATACCCATATGAGAATAGTTTCCCAACGAATTGGTAAAGTTTGTGCAAAAAAGTTGAAAGAGAAGAAAAATTTCCCCACAAAAAAAGATGGTAGAAAAGATATAGACAAAATCAGGATTATCTTGACGATGTTCTACTCTGATGGATTGATTTGATCACAAAAAAAATTAGAAGTTGATAGAAATGAAAGAAACCAAGAAAATGAAAAAAGAAATCAAGAAGCAACTTGTTCCCTTAATGTGAAAGAAAATACTAATCATTAAAAACTTGTAAAATGAAGGGTTCATTATGAAAATTAAAAGACAAGATCACAAAAAGAAAATCCAAGCAGATAAAAATAAAGCCAGAATGAAATTCGCCTTATTTACAGGCAGATAAGAACGCTCCTTCCATGGGGAGCGTTTTCAATCTCCTATAAGATAAATAAAATCTATTTTTCGTCAACAACAAATGGTTCAGTTGATACTATTCTTCAGATTCTTTTTCTCTTTTCCAAAACCGAAGATTTCTATTGATTTTTAACCATTCTTCTTTGAATTCACCAACCCAAACAAACCCAATCGTGTCAGGACCAAGATGGGTACCAATTACGGGACCAATTTCCCAAACTAACACTTCTTTAGGAGCCTTTGGTTGTTTTCTCAGATAATCAGCCCAGATTTCTGCTTTCGCTTTATTATCACAGTGACCAATTATCACTAATTCAGTTAGATGATGTTCTGAGATTTTGCGAGCGACTTTTCTCATATGTCTCAGTAGTTCTTGTTCTTTGCGAACTCTACCTGGCGATGCAATTAATCCATCGGTAACAGTTACAAGAGGTTGGAAATTCAATGCCACACCCATCAAGTATTTCCCTGTGCTTAATCTACCTCCTTTGTGTAGATATTTCAAAGAGGGACTACCACCGAAAACTTGAGTATGCGGCACAGTCTTATTTACGAATTTTAGAACTTCTTCCTTGGTTGCTCCTTTTGCAATCATTCTTGCGGCAGGGAGAATTATTAAGCTCATTGCTACTGAGAGAGTATTTGTATCGATAAGAGTTACTCGCTCATCAAAGAATTGTTTCTTAACCATTGAAGCAACAGAAAATGTTGCACTTAGTTTATTACCAATACTAAAGAATAGAATTTCTTCATATTGTTCCAATGCCTTATCGATAGCTTCTTTGAAGGCTTTTGGGGGAGGAGCTCCGGTTGTTGGAAATTCTCCTTCTCGAAGGCGGGTGTAATATTCCTTATTGGTAATATCCACATTTTGATTTTTTATTTCATCTCCAAAAATTATCCTTAATGGAACTGTTGCGATATTGAATTTTTTCAAATACTTGGGATCCATATCACAAGTAGAATCAGCAACAATACCTAATTTTTCTTTCTTTTTTTTGCTCATATTATCAAATTCCCATAACATTTTGAATTGAAAATCTCTGATAATAGGTGTAATTGAAAACACATTAATCATAAGAAAATGTGTAATAGTAAGGAATATCTTCTATAATAAAATACTTGCTTTTGTAATTTCTTAATTTTAACGGTTAAAACTCTTTTCTAGGTATCTAAAATCATTCTGCAGGTATGGAAACTTCATGAACATGCACCCATTCTACCCCATTGACAGTTTTATCCTTCTTGCGAAATAGAGCGGAGCTTAATCGAGCATTTGTCTTCCCAGCTACTTCTCCCCATTCTTCATAAATTACTAAACACAAATTACCTTCCAGTAAGCGACATTCAATATTCTGTACCCATAATCGATAGGGAATCTCATCTGTCTTTCTGGATCCATAACCATTTTTGATTTGAGTAATGACTTGCTCTCGAGTAGATACCTGACCTGTTGGTGAAATTAACATAAATTCTTCACTTAAAGCATCCTCTAATCGAGAAATGATTTCATCTTTATTTTCTATTTCCGCTTTAAACCATTCTTCAAAGAACTTGTGCAATTCAATGACTTCTTTCTCACTTTGTTTTTTCATTATCTTTAACCTCATTGCTCTTTTGCTTTGTACTATATTTTTGAAACGAGAATTATTATAAATTTAGCTACTCAATTTATAGTGAAGACATTGCGAAATTATAGGAGTTAGATAAATGAGGAGAGAAAATTTAGAAGAGCTTTTCCCAAATGCTTCTTCAAGAGAAACTATCTTGATAGAAATGCCTGATAACGCTATTGTGACAGTATACAAACTACAACCTAAAAGCAAGAGCAAAAAAGAAATTGTTCTTATTATACCAGGTTTTGTAGCGAGTTTAAAGCAATGGAGCACCATAATAGATGGGATAGTAAGAAGAGGGTATCTTGTCTACATTTTTGAGACTCGAGAGAAAAATTCCTCAACATCTAAAGCAAATGATCCTCGATTCAATACTGAAGGATTAATTGCTGATTTATCTGAGGTATTAAAGGAATTAAAACTACCAAAGCCATTTGCAATGACAGGAAACTCACTCGGTTCAACTATCATTTTAAAACATATTATTGACCAGAAAGAAAAAGAGCTTCTACCTGATAAAATTGCACTCCTGCAAGCAGTCTACGTTTCAACACCCCTTGGTAGATTTATTAATCTTGCAAAAAAACCAATACAATTCAGATTAATAATAATCTTAGTTCGGATGTTTGCTCCAATTTTGATGCGAAAACAAAGAAAAGAAAACCCTCATTTCTACAAAAGATCTGTGAATAGAATCAGAACT
>DAOVPS010000141.1:0-8701 GCA_030629105.1 Candidatus Heimdallarchaeota archaeon | reverse complement strand
CCACTCCAGTTAAGTCTGCAATAGTTATTTCATCATCTGATTGTCTATGGAGTGTCTTGTTTGGGATAATTGTTCCTAATTCAATTAAATCTTCTTTCTTAATCATTCCTGACTTTAAGGCATGATAACTTTCTCCCCGACTAAGAACCTGTTCTATACTATCGACTACTACACGGTCTGCTTTTCTTAGAATTGCAGAATCAAGTTCCTGTTTTTCCGGAGTGTCCGAACCCATCGCTGTAATATGGACTCCTTTTTCTATTTGATCAACTTGAATCAAAGGTTTTGTTGAAGGGGTGCATGTTACAATGAAATTACATGTTGAAGTAATATCCTCTGATTGCAGAGTAGTTTCTACTTTGAAATCTTGTTTCTCCATTTCCTTTTTGTATTCATCTAACTCTTGCTTATCTATACCCCAAACAATGACATCAGTACAATCAATAATGCCTTTAAGATACTCCAGTTGCATCCTTCCTTGCACACCTGCACCAAAAATACCAATTCGATTTACCTTCTTAGGTGCTAGATACTTTGCTACAACCGCACCAGCAGCAGCTGTCCTTACATTAGTTAGGTGACCTTCATCTAGCATAACAGAAATCAATTCACCTGTTTTTTGGTTAAAGAGAAGCATAAGACCATCATAACTTGGAAGTCCTATCTTAGGGTTATTATAGAATCCAGAAGCAATTTTGATGACATAATAATCATCTTCCTTGATAAATCCATATTTGATGTGAACATCACCCGGGGGGTCCTCAAAAATCATCTCACCAACGGGTGGAACCACAACATTACCTCGAGAGAATGCAATAAAACCATCCTCTATTTCTTGAATTGGATCTATGCTTCTTAGTACATCTTTTATTTTTTGAAGGTCAACTATCTTAGCCATTTCACTCATATCCATAATCATTATGTTGCTTGTAATTCCAAGAAGTTCTTCTTGACTGAATTTAATATTGTGAACATACTATTATTCTTTTTTGTTGAAAAAAAATATAGATTGAAACAGACTTCATATGAAATGGAGATTACGAAAATGAGTGAAGAGAGAAAAATGATTTCTATAAATGAAGCAACGGAAGAAGTAGAAGTAGCGATTAAGAGACTAGCTTTAATGCATTTATCTTTCGCTAAAATCTTGGTCAAGGAACTTGGGAAAGAGAAAGGAAAAGAAATTATAATCAAGGCAATTACAGAATATGGTGTAAGAATTGGAGAGAATATAGCGAAGGGTGGTAGAGACCTACCTAGATTTGGTGTTCATAAGGAAGTCTTTCAAAATGAACAGGGTGAATATATTGTCAAAGGTTGCACACTTGCAAAAGTATTCAGAGAATATGATGAATTAGAATTAGGGTCACTCTATTGTTATGTTGATCCTGCCAAGAGTATGACTACTGATCCTTCACAGAAAATAATTCACAGAACATGTGAAGCATGTGGGGATGAAAAGTGCACACTAGCTATAGTACCAACTTTAAGATTAGATAGAGAAATTTTAGAAAAAAGAAATGAGGATTTAAAACTTCTAAATCCATATTTAATTACAAGAATGATAAAAGAATAGGTGAGAAAAAATGTCAGAGGAAGAATCAGATCCAATTAGGTTAATTACTGATAAAGAACCATCAGATAATGAAATACTGGAGTTCGTTGGAAAAGCAGGACATGCTTGGAAAAAGATAACAGCTTTCCTAAATGATAATTACGATTTCGTACCTGAAAAGAAGAATTATGGTAAGAAATGGGGTTGGGTCATTCGTTTTCGTAAGAGCAATAAAACCTGGTGTGCACTTTACCCAGCAAAGGATTGCTTTACAACCCAGATTATTTTTGGCAAGAAAGAAGTAGAGAAATTTCAAGCAGCAAGAGATGACTTTAGTGAGTTTGTATTAAATAAATTCGATAATACCAAACAGCTGCATGATGGCCGTTGGATGTTTTTCAATGTAGAAGATTCTACACAAATTGATGATCTAAAGAAACTAATGAAGATAAAGAGAAAGATTAAACCTAATGTGTAAACATTCAATATCTTATATGTTCAATTCCTTTCGTTTGTCCTATATGGCCGATTTTTTCTTTGAACGTCCAAAATTCCCCGCATCCAGCAAGCATCCCAAAAAATGGTTTGGATTCTGGAATCAATCGTCCTTTATTATTAGTTACTCCAGGGTGAACAATAGTACGAAGAACCTCTGCAAAGAAAACAGTTCGTTTAGGCAGTTAGATCATGAGATGAAATAACCCGACATTCTAAGATAATTGGAGCTTCAGCAATACCAGGTGCATCAATCATTTTCGATTGCACTCGAGTTAAGCCTGCTTTAGCAAATTTATCATCTCGTTCAGATGCACACATATCAATTATATCAAAAGCTTCTACCCACGAAGCATCAGGCACATTTAATGTGAATTCACCATGTTTGTTTATTAGATCTAAAGCAACTTGGTAGTGTCCAGAAGTAGGACTTTTTTTGCCAACGCTTATACCGATTTGAGGAGGTGTCCCTTCAAGGACAAAGGTCCAGACACAGGTCAAATCATCTTTTGTTTTCTCATCACCTTTTACTCCTAGAATTATCGCGGGAACAGGTGGAAGCATTGGTCCTGGTTCTGCAAGTTCAACATGATGATTTTCCTTTTTTGAGTTATTTTTCATGAAAATGCCACCAAATTATCAATTAAAAAACAGAACTGTTAGAGATCCCTTTTCCCACATTTACTACCCCATCGAGCAATTACTTCTTCATCCATGTATACCTCGATTATTTCGCAGATATTTGGACAATCTTTACATTCGAATCCCTTTGTGTTATAATGAATGTCTGGAATTTGCCAACCAACGAATTTAGTTGTAGCTTCAGGATTCTTAACCATTTTATTCAAAGCAAGAATAGCTGCGCCAATAGCTCCCATAACAAAAAAGTTTTCAGGCACGATTAATTCATTCCCATGACTTATCTTTCCTGATTTTATGAGAGATCGTCTGAAAGCATCTCTAATTCCAATGTTTGCTGCAACACCTCCTTGGAACATAATCGGACCACGAATATCCTTTCCCTTACCAACATTATTCAAGTAATTACGTACTAATGCTTCGCTTAATCCTCGAATAATATCTTCAACGGGATGACCAAGTTGTTGTTTGTGAATCATATCTGATTCAGCAAAAACAGTGCAGCGACCTGCTATAGCAACAGCATTCTCTGATTTAATAGCTAATCCGCCAAAATCCTCGATTGGTATTTCAAGACGATGTGCTTGTTGATCTAGAAATGAGCCTGTTCCTGCCGCACAAACAGTATTCATGGCAAAATCGACAGGAACACCATTTCTAATAAGAATGATTTTACTGTCTTGTCCTCCGATCTCCATAATTGTTTGTATTTCAGGATTCTCATGGAGAGAAGCAAGAGAATGAGCAGTAATCTCGTTTCTTACTACATCAGCACCGACTAATAATCCTGTTAATTGCCTTGCACTTCCAGTTGCACCTACGCCATCGATTTGAAAATCCTCGCCAACCATCTCTTTTAAGAGAGTAACTCCTTTTTGAATTGATTGTATTGGTCTTCCTTCAGTACGAATGTAAACAGACTTAATTAGCCTCTTCTGCCCATCAATAATTGCAAGATTTGTACTTATAGAACCCACATCTACTCCTAAATAGAACTTCTCGGATTCATCTTTTACTAAGAGTTCTTCTTCGATATTTTCAATTAATTCCTCGCCAGTAGGGGATTCAGTGATAACTAATTCTGGATCATTTGGACAATTACAATTTTTAGTCATAATTAAAAGTCTCCCAAGATATTTTTTCTGGTGGTTTTCCAGCTCTTTCATTTTCACGTTTTATTTTTAACATATCAACAAATGCTTCTAATCTTGTTTGATATCCTGTTTCACCGGTTTGTTCATCTACAACCATTGGAAGAACAGGCATTCCAATATCATGTGAAACTACAGGAATGACAGTTTGAGCACTTAATTCAGGCATACAACTAAACGGCCAAATATGGACCATACCATCCCAACCTAATTCCCGCAACAAGATTGTTGCTCCGATACTTTCCTGTCCATCCCCACCGCAGTATTCTTGAATATAAGGTCGTGCTTTTTCTCTATAAACCTTATAGTATTCTTTTACAAAAGGATTAAATTTCGCAGGGATGTCTGTGAATTTCTTTAATGATACAGTATTTCGACAAATGACTCCTAAATCATTCAATCGACGATACAAATGCAAGTGAAGCATTGGTTCTAGAACAACATAGATTTCACCGATAACACCGATCTTCAAGGGATCAGCATCTTCATCAATGGGAATTTTCTCTTCAAAGATTTTTGGTATTTCTTTGTGGTATTTTTTGATTTCTCGAACTCGATGAATGCTGAATAATTTATCATAAACTTCATTTGCAACCTTATCAGTCTGACCTTTCTCTATTTCTACTCCTCGATAAAAATTAATCAAATTCTCGGTTAAGTCGAGAGAATAATTTTTTACCCAAATCTTACGTATAGCTGCTACTGTTTGCAAAAAAGTAAAACCATTACTAACCGATTTGAAATCCTTTAACATGTCAATGGGTAAATGATAATCAATATTAGAAAATTTAGCGCTAAACCCAAGATCTTCGATTATTACTCTTTGAACTGGACCGTAACAACTTGCACGACAAGTTCCAATTCCTCCAATCTGAAAAGCATGATTAGCTCCTTTTTCCAAGCTTTCAATGAGTGATCCTAAACTTAATTTGAAGGGAGTGCACATCCATTCAGGGGAATGCTCTGATCCAATATCGAGAGTTCTTTTGTTAGGAACTGAAGGAGCAACAATTCGTTCCTCTGGAACTTCTAATACTTGAAAAACAGCTTTAAAGAGTCTTGTTAGAGGACCAAAATGGGGGTAAGTAACTATAGACATATTTTCTTTCTACTCCTTCAAAATATTATAAATTCAGATTTCTCCTTTTCAGTATCAGAGATAGTTCCGGTACTTTTCTTCATTCTAAGAATATCACTAAATGCTTCTAATCTAGTTTGGAAGCCTGCTTCACCAGTATGGGCATCAAGTGTAAGAATAGCTAGTGGGGTTTCTGCTTGTATTTTCTTGGCAAATTGTTTTGCATATTCTGTTGTGACTGAGACAGGACCACAGATGAAATTTACAAGCATTAATATTCCATCTATCGAGTTTGTCTCAAGAAAATGCATTGCTGTTCCAACTATTTCGTGTTCAAACTCAAAGTAAAGATAATCATTCCTTCCTACAAATTGCCTTTCTAATTCTTTTTTAGGTAGTTTTTCTGGTTCAGGGAATTCTAGACCATAATCCCTCATGGATAATCGAAGGAGTTGTCTCTTAATGAGATTTCTTGGCATTTGTTCAGAGGTAACAATGTCAATCCCTAGTTCCTGAAGTTTCTTACGAACATCTAGAGAAGCAAAACTATCGTTAATAACGTAGGAATGACCGACGAGTGCTACTTTCAGTATTTCATCTCCATTAGTATTCAAAGGAGGATCATTCAGCATGATTTCTGATCGTTCCCATTTCTTTAGAACATCTTCACTTTTTACGAGTTCTCTCTTTGATTTTCTATGATCTCTCAGCGATTTAAGAGCAGCATAGATTATACGTAGAGGATTTTTTGTGAATTTAAAACCAATATTAAAGATAATTCCAACAAGACGCCAAAAACCATGTTTTTCTCGAGAAGAACTATAATACGGACCAATAATTGGTGGAAGATTCTCCTTGGTGTGTTGAAGGACATCTGCAAGAGCAACGAACTTTGGACAGCCAACTTCTTGTCTATTTCGACTTGCAAATCTGGGAACAAATATATAATCTAGATCTTCGTTTTCTAAATTTAATACATGACCATGGTAAAGCTTGGTAGAATAACATTCATCATCAAGAGTTTCTAACACGCCATCTTCCTTGATTTTCTTATTTGAATTAGATGAAAGAACTACTTCAGCACCTAGACCTTCAAAAAAACTAATCCACATGGCATCAAAGTAATAGTAAAGTAACGCTCGCGGAATACCCACTCTTTTTTTACGTCTTCCACGATGACCATTATTACCTTTTTCACTCAAGGAACAAATCTCCTGTTATATAATGCAGAAATTTCGATTTAAACGTATAAAACGAAATATTGCCACTTTTGTATAAATGTTTTCTTTACATTCAAGAACTAGCAATCACTTCACATTAAAAGGTATCTTTTTTTTACTTTTACAAAAACAAGGATTCTTAAAGTTTTAAAAATACAAAAAAATAAAACGAAATGGATTTCCTAATCCACACTCGTCAACTTTGTAGAAGGTTCGGCATCAAAAAGATCATCTGTTTCTAACTTCAATTCTTTATCTTCAATCGATAGTTCTTCTTCTTCATCTTCTATGGGTATAATTCCTTTTTCTACATGTCTCATAGATGTGAATAAACATGAGATAGCTAGAAAGACTATACCTAGGACAGTTGCACCAATGAAGATGTACTTTATTGATAGAGCTTCAGCTACCTCTTGAGCAACATTCTTCGAAAGTCTTCTTGCAATAGCATCTGTTATCACGCCACTCAAGATCATGCCTAGAGGAGCAGTGAACTGTGCTATAGCGATTCTAACTGACATCACTCTACCGAGCTTCTCTTTTGGAACTACTGATTGCCAAATGGTTTGACTTGAGATATTGGCCATAGGCAAACCGAACCCAATAATCAGAAAACCAATTCCTATAAACCAGAACCATTGTTCAGGAGCAAAAGTTAGGAATAGGAAACCGGAATACATGCACATAAGACCAATTATGACACCCAGCACTTTTTTCTTGAATCCTTTCCAGATTATAAATAAAATTGACCCGACAATCATTCCTGCTTGATTAAATGCTAGAACAGAAGCTAAATTCGTTTCCGTTCCTGCATGCGTTGAATAAATGAAAAGATTGAGCAATGTAAATAATGGCATAATAAAGAAATTAGCTCCTGTGAATGCACTTAGAAGTGGAAGCAATCCCTTTTTCTCTTTAATGAAGACAAATCCTTCTTTGAAATCTTCAAAAAACTTTTTCTTTTCCTTTGACTCCACTTTCTCTTTGATAAGCTTTGGAATTTTAATGAAGATTAAAGGAATAACTGCAACTGAGAATGATGCAGCATCTATCCATAGAATATGCTGAATTGCTATGAATTTATACAAGAAGGCTGCTATGATCGGACCAATAAGGAAAATAATACTGTTAAAGAAATAATCAATACTATTTATTCTTCCAAGATGTTTTCGAGGAACCATTATTGGGATTAATGACATAACTGCTGGTTGGTGAAATGCTTGAAACACTCCTCTAATGGCTAAGAAAATCAATAAAATAGGGATAGAAACAAAGCCATACATGAATAGAAAAAGCAAGACGACAGTCACTGCTGCTTGTAGAAAATCAACAGTACCAATTAACGCTTTTCTGTTCCACCTGTCGACGAATACACCTGCAATTGGTGTCAAAATGATCGTTGGGATAAAACCAACAAACATTGCTAATGATAATAACAGGGGACTTCCTGTTTCGACCGTTATCCACCAAGTTAATACAAATTGTATAATACTTGAGCCCAATATCGATACTAGCTGTCCTGACCAGAAAAACATGAAGCCTTTCATATTCGTTTGTATTTCCGGTTGCTTTGTTTCTGTTTCCAACATTTCAATCACAAGAGGCAATTTTCTCTGAAAATGGAGAAACGTTTCTCCCAATCCATATATTAATATTTCTGTTAACAAAGAAATGAGTAGGCATAATAGGAGAAAAATTTTTGAATAATTATTAAGGACTGTACACTAGCAGGTGAAGAAAGTGGATTATCAAGATATAATAACATATGAAGAAGAAGCAATAATGTTATTGTATGACAAAGAATCCTGGGAAATTTTGGAAGATCCGCGATACGATGCTATTTTCATAGTTTTACGAAAAGGACCTATGACTGTAAGAGATTTGGAAAGGGAATATAACCTATTTGTTGCAAAAAAGATTGATAAGATGCCTTTAGAACAAAAAGAGAAAAAAGAGCTCAAAGAGAAGACAAAGAGAAAAGGAAAAACACTTTACAAGTATCTCGATATTTTAGAAAAAAAAGGTCTAATAAAACAAGTTGGTAAAAGAGTGAAAATGGGTCAAACAGCTTCTGAAACAATTTATGGTCGATCAGCTAAACTCTACTTAATGTCTGACAAACAAAAAATAGAATTGAAAAGGGATGAAGTTACTAGAATAATGCTAGTTCTAAGTAAAATTGTTAGTTTAGATAAAAAAGAACCAAAAGTATCAGTTGAGTGTTTCACTGAGTTTATGGGTAAGGTTTATTCATTACTGCAAGATGAAAGGCAACGAGTTTTTAGTGAATTTTCTGAAGAAATTACAGATATAGCTTCTGACATCCATTATAATGAATTAAATATGGTTGTACAAGGACTAGACTTCTATATCTTAATAACCCATGCAGCAGAACTAAGAAAAGAGCTTGAAAAGTGTTTCAAATAAAAGAATAAAAATGAACTGGTGTCGAGGGCGGGCTTTGATCCCGCGACCTCCTGATGTCCCATCAAATATGGCCCTAATGTTTGCGATCTGATTATGAGTCAGGCGCCCATTCTGGCGAATGAACACGCATGGACAT
>DAOVPS010000147.1:0-8319 GCA_030629105.1 Candidatus Heimdallarchaeota archaeon | reverse complement strand
TTTTAAGGTCCAGTCACCCCCATCATAAATGGGCTCATATACTTCAAGACTGACTTGATTAGAAATCTCTTCAATCCCAAATATCAAATCCTCCAGCAAATCATAAGTCACCGTACAATTTGGGAATAAAAAGTCTCCAGTAAATAATGAATGAACCTCATAGCTGTATTCAAATGTCTCATCTATTCCCAGATAACTTGTATTCGCAGCAAAATGCGTTGCATTATATACAAAACTTGAGCTATTATATGGTTCATTATCTATTGATGTTAAGTTAATTTCTTGATGGAAAAAGTTTCTAATTCTAATAATTACTGTGAAGTTGTGTTCTACTTTTATTCTAGCATCTACTTCTTCTTCTCCACTACCACCATCTTCTGCTGAAACAAGGATGAATTTCTCCACTCGTAAACTTCTGTCCTGTTCCAAGACTCTAAATGTAATGGAATTTGAAAGGCTGAAACTATCTGTACCATTTGAATAAGTAAAAGTCACATTTGAATCTGGAAAAACAAATGTTCCAACTACTAATGGGGATATAGTATAAGTTGCACTTTCAGCTGTTGCTGAATTTATAATTGACCAGCTTTTATTGTAATCTCCCGCAACGGTAAAATCATTTTCAGAATAAAGTAGAGCTGAAAGATTCCACTCTGGACTTACTAATGAAACATTTTCAATGGCTTGAACAGCATAATTTGTAATTTCTATATTTACATCAAATGTTTCACCTATATAGGCGATATAATTATCAACTAGAGCACTGTCATTTGAACGCACCATGTTTTTAGTGACACCTACTTGTTCATCTTCAGGTGTCAAAACTGGAACTAAGTTTCCAGGATTAGTTGCAGCTATTGTATCAGTAATACCACTATTATAGATAGAACTGATCAAGAAAATAGTGATAAGTATGAGTAATGTGGTTGTTCTTTTTTTGTTCAATTTTAGTCCTCATGTTAAGATGTTATTTCTATTATTTTCGGAATTACTTTTACATAAAAAGCTTTCTTCTTACTTCAATACTAACTACACGTTTCAAAAATAATCCTACATAAAATATTTTTCCGTAAGTTCTATATCCAAAATCAAGATTTGTATATAATTCATTTTAATAAATAGTTAAATTCTAATTTATCTAACATAATTACTAGTCTACTCAAAGGTAATCCCATAACATTATAGTAACAACCTTCTACTCTATCGATCATAGCAGCTCCTTTTCCTTGTATTGCATAACCGCCTGCTTTATCCAGAACATTTTCTACATTAATATAGGCTTCAATTTGCTCTAAAGGCCATTCTATCATGCTAACTGTAGTAATCTCAACTGCGGAAAGGATTTTATCTGCATTCAAGTCTAAGATGCATAATCCAGTATATACTTCATGGATGTTACCAAGTAGTTTTTGAAGCATGCTTACTGCTTCTTTCTTCGATTTTGGTTTTCCAATGATTTCGTTTTCTAAAACTACTATTGTATCTGCCCCTATAACTAGAGTATCGTTTTTCTTCTTAGCTGGCAGAATCTTTGAGACACAACTTGCTTTTTGGTATGCTAATTCGAGAATCATTTGTTCGATTGTTTTCGGAGTAATCTTTTGCTTCATATCAGGTTTAGACTTCTCCTCAACTCGTATTTGTTTCTCATCTTCCTTACAAGGGATAACTTCATGTTCAATTCCTAATAAATTTAGGAGTTCATGTCTTCTGGGAGAAGCTGATGCAAGAATAATTTTTTTCATTTTCGTCTACCTAATTAATGTAATTCATAAGTAAATCTTGTTTTAATAATATTATTCTCGTTCAGAGATATTTTTATTACTGATTCAAGAAGATTTTTCAATAAGAAGGATGCCAAATTATTATTATTAAGAAAAATCATAATTAGTAATAGCAACATTTTCACTATTATTAAATCGGAGTTGTGTTCTTGTCAAAGAAAGCTATAAAGTATGAGAAACTGGATAAAAGATACATTGCATCATTACTGGAGGCTTTAGAAGAACGCAAAGCAAAAGCTGAAATCGATTCTCAGTTATATCAGAAATTGAAAGATCAATATATTACAGCCTATGAAAAAGCATCTGATCGTTCCATTATTCGTGAAGGTTTTGTTACCTTACAAGCAATAGCTCCAGATCCTGATATAATTAGATCTTCAGTTAAGCAGTTATTAACACGTATTCAAGATATTGTAAAAGAACAAAAGAAAATTGAAGCGCGTTTTGGGAAACTGGATGATTTACTAAAAGAAGGAAAAGTCTCTGAAAACGTTTATCGGAGTAAGAGAAAGGAGTATGAACTTCTCATTATGAAAATTGAAGATCAGAAGCAAGCTCTGATCTATGGGATTCCTGACTCTTTAGAAATTATCCAAGAAATGAATGAGGGTTTGATTGAACGAATTGAGGAACTTGCTGTAAGATCTGCAGTAGAATCAGTTAAAGATTCTGCAGCAGAAAAGCAAAGATTGGAAAAAATAAAGAAAGATATTATGTATGCTGCAAAAGAGCTTACAAAATTAACAAAACAAGAATTCAAATCTGATGAGTGGTTAGTTCATAAAAAACCTAAAGTTATCGCAGATATAAAACCGTTAAGACAAGAGGTAACACAACCTGGAGAAACAAGGACCGCTGTTAGAGATGAAATCGAACCTTTGAAACCTCCCCCTGGAATGACTGTATGGGCTAAATGGAAAGGAATTACCATCGGGAAACTTGTTGGTGAACTTAAACTTGTAGGTGGGCATTTCGCAATCATCGCAACAGATAGACCATCTCTAGCAATTATTCGTGATTTTGCATTAACCGGTCCTTCTAGATTGAGAAGTTCCACAAATCCTAAAGTAATTGAAGATCGTTTGAAAAAATCGATAATGGATACTTTTAATGTTGACCAAGCCGAAGCATTACTACCTGAACAAATGATTAATTATGCAATTAGAAACAAAATCGGTGTAGATTTATTAAGACTGATGAATTCTTATTATGCTTCTGTTGGAAAAGGAGCAGTGAATATCTCAACTGATGAAATATTGATCAATGATAATGCTCAGGTTCTAACTTTAGCTGAGAATGTTGGTTTGCTAGGAAGAAGAGTGTTAGCTCCTGATAGAACACTGATAGGAGTTATTCATGAATTGTATTATAACTCATCAACTTCCCAACTTTATGCTTTCTCTTTCAAAGGTGTTCCCCCTGCAGTGATTAGAAAAATCTATCGGGATGTTCATAATAGAACAATGACTGATGGGACTTTCAGCGAATTCCGAAATGAAGTCGCTAAAAAATTATCAATTCCAATTTACGAAGCGTTAACCCCTTCGAGTATTTTGAGATATACACTAATGAGTGGGATGATTTCCAGTTTAAATCAACTTGTTACTTTACTTGAAAGCATGAATCCCAGAATTTCTAAAGCATCTGATATAACTTCTATCACTTCACAAGGAATTTCTTTGTCAAGATTTCCACAGAATGCTCTCCCGCGTATTGAAATTCTAGAATATTAGTTGATTTATTTATATTTTAATTAAAATTAATAGGGGGAGGGAGGCCCCTCGACCATGAGAGAAAAAAACAAGTTTCTTTTTTGGTCAAGAGGCGAGAGAATAATTCATAAACAGATAAATAAAGCTTACTACTGTTGCAATAAAAAAATTTTTAGTTAAATAGAACGCTAAAAAAATAAAAATTTGTTTTTCTTTATATAATTCTCTAAAACTTACTCACGTTTTTCTTTAGTTACTCTTGTGAAACTATCTTTTATACCGCATATGGGACAACCCAATTCCTTCAATTTTTCTATTGATTTAATTTTCTCAGTGGTTCCAATACGAATTAAGTGCTTATTCAAGCAACTATAAGTTCTAGTAGTTGGGTTTATTTCTCCTGTATAGATCATTTCTTTGTATTCATTTTCAATAATTGTTCTTGTGTTCGATGTCGTTACAAGAACAGAAAGAGAAGTAGTATTACCGTGCATCTCCGCACCCTCATAAAGATTGAAACCAGGAATCGTTTCTTGAATTGCTAAACCATGATTTACTACAACTTGTTGAAAATCAAACAGATCATTCGGAGCTCTATGTGCATAAGCTAAGTAGATTTTTCGTCCAATTTCTTTTTTAAGGGCTTGAATTGTTCTTGAGAGAAATAATTCTAATCCAGGGACCGTATAAGGTGGATCTGTTAAAACAGTATCAAATTGTCCCATTAATTCATCTGGAATTGGTTTCCGTAAGTCATGATTATAACATTTTATTTGATAGTTGTTTTCATCGGCAATTCTACTTATAACATCTGTTAATCTCAAATCAATGTCAAGAACAGAAATTTCTGTTGATATGTCTAAAAGAGCAATAGCTAATGAAGTAAAATCATCATCACCTAAAAGAAGGATTTTTTTTCCTTCTAAATCATCATTTTGCAACATGAAATAAGCTCTTCGTAATGCAGTAATAGGTAATCCAAAAGCTTGATCCAGACTAGTGTTTGGACTTGGTCGTTGTTCTGTGAAAGATTTTAATTTAGCTTTTATATCATCAAATTCGTATGGAAATTCTATTCTTGTTCCACTACATGTTTTACACAATAAATCATTCACAAAAGATATTTTCAACTCTTTTGTTACGAACATTAATCCAGATTCAGTTAAAATTGCCCCTTTCTTCACTCGATCAATAAGTCCTGCATTTTCTAGTTCTTTTCGAGTAGCAGCTATTGTTGGAATTGGTAAATGAATTTTTCTTGCTAAGCTTTTTGTTCCGATAGTTCCTTGTCGATAAATTTCACGTAAAATGCTTCTTACTGCTTCCTTTCCCTCTTTCAATTGAGATTTGGAAGCAATCTCTTCCAGAATTAAAGAAGTTTTTTTTGCAAAATCTATCTCTTTCTTGTTCATTAAAACTCCAACTATTACTTAATTTCACGAGGAAGTTCTTTTATAACAAAAGTCTCAGGCTTCAGAGCCTCTTTAATGTGGTTCCATGCAATATATGGATCTAGGGATTCACCACAAAGGAAAATATCTAATGCTGCGAAACCAAATTCCGGCCAAGTATGAATTGAAATATGAGTTTCTTTAAGAATTACAACAACACTGCAACCCATAGGAGAAAATCTATGAACAGAAGCCTGTAAAACATGCGCTCCAGCTTTCTTAGCTGCTTCTGTAACGAGTGTAAGAAGAGCAGTCTCATTATTGATATCTGCTTGACATTTGTAAAGATCCACAAGTATTTCGTTGACCTTTATTGGTTTCATTAGAGGATACTTTTTAATTTCATTTTTAGGCATCTGTACAATTCTCCAAACAAATCTGTTGTTTGTTGTAAACTCCCTTTCTAATAGTTAATTATTATTTCCTTAATTGATACGCACTTATTAGATTTGCTTAATAGTTTTGCTTTTCTTTCGCATATCAGAAATATATTTAACAAAGCTACAGTCTCTCTTTGTTAAGCAATCACTAGATGGATGAAAATGACCTCAAAAAGTGGAAAAATCATTGTATTTGATGAAATTGAATCAACTCAATTATTAGCTAAGGAATACATTGAGCAAGGGAAATCACATCATGGATTAGTTATTCAAGCTAAGAAACAAATACAAGGCAAAGGACGGTTAGATCGAAGTTGGGCATCTCCAATTGGTGGATTGTGGATTTCTACAATTCTGCAGAAAAAAATTCCCTTGAAGTATTTTCAAGGATTTTCAGTAAGAATAGGTTTAGCAATCTCAGATAGTCTTGAAGAATTACTTGATTTACCCTTCAGAGTTAAATGGCCAAACGATCTTTTTGTGAAAAATAAGAAGGTTGGAGGAATCCTAATAGATCTTAGTTCTCAAGATATCTTTTTGAAACATCTTATTCTTGGAATAGGGTTAAATGTAAATTTCAAACTTTCATCTTTATCAGAGGAATTACAAGAAACAGCTACCACCATTTATCATGAAACAAAAAAAGAATTTTCACTTGAAAAAATTCGTGATGTTATTTTAGCAACTCAGAGTGCAACTGTCTTACAATTTGAAAAGGGTTTACTCCCAAATATCACTCCACTTTGGAAAGAGCGATCTGTGAGTTTTGAATCAAATATTTCAGTTCGTTTGAAAGAAAAACTAATTGAAGGTGTTGAAAAAGGCATTACCCCTTATGGTGATTTGATAATTCAGACATCCACAGGGGAAGAAATTATCTCTGTTGGAGAGATTGAGCAAGTCATAGGATTTGTGGATTAATACTCAAATCACATTAACTCTGCTATAAGCTTTCGACAAATGCAAATAAATGTGTTTTAAATTATCTATGAAGAACTCTTTGATTAAATTAAAGGTTTCAAATCTTGCAAAGTAATTTGAAAGATTATGATCAGCATTTTCCACTAATTTGAATTCCTTAGGAGATTGAGCTTTTTCAAACAATTTCTTAATTCCTGAAAGTGGCATAAATGTATCATTTTCTCCTGCAATTATGAGTAGTGGTCTAGGACATATTCTATTAATGCAATGAAGAGGGTTATTACCTTTAATATCTTGAACCAATTCTTCTTTTGCTCCCTCAAGAGGTAACCTAACCATACCTGTAAGAGCTAGACCTTCCATCATAGCTGTAAATTCAGGATAATTAACTACAAAATCAAAATCAAATAGCGGTGCTTGGAGAACTACCGATGAGATTCTGGGATCTCGAGAAGCGTGACAAACAGCAATCGCCGCTCCCATACTCACACCGAGTAAGCCAATCCGTTTAGGATCAACTTTTGGATGATTTGTAAGATAAGTGATGATATAATCAAGATTTGTTAATTGCGTTTGAATTCTAAAATCACCTGTACTTTCAAAAAAACCAGTAAAATGAAAGGTAAAATATGCAATGCCTTCATCTGTTAGCATAGTTGCTAATTCTTCTTCTTTCTCAAATTTATTCGATATTAGACCATGTGCTTTACAAACAACAGGACATCTATCAGAGCCATTATTTGGATAAAAAAACATCGCGCTCAAATTACTATTATAATATGGTATGTTGACTATTTCCTTGATCATACTTGACTATCTTCCTGTTTTTATTCGTTACTTTAATTTTATCTTAATCATTAATTGTCTTGATTTTACTTGATCTCCAACGCTGATAGAAATACTGTCGATTACACCTGCCATTGGTGAGAGTATTTCATTTCTCATTTTCATTGATTCTAAAACAAGTAGACATTGCTGATCTGCTACTTCATCTCCTTCGGTCACCCTAATTTCTACAATTTTTCCGGGAATAGCTGCTCGTATGTCAGCACTTTTCCTGTGAATAGAACCTTTTCTTGTTTGTATTTGTGGGTCTGATTTAAAATCAAAATCTACAATTTTGCCATCTAATAAAATATCATTATCTCTAAATTCCACTTTCAATTCTCTGCCATTTACAAAAACTCGGTAGAATTTCCCATTGTAAATAACTTCAGGCTTAAATTGATAATTATTTACTTTGATTCCTTTCTTAGTTTGCTCTAAATCAAATTCTGACCCATGCAATCGTACTTTATACTTCTTATCCAATACTAATCCCTCCCAATTGCATCCATTTTTCCTTTCATTCGCCAATTTTCTGAAAGGCTGGGTAAATTCATTTGACTTTTCTTTAGACCAACAGCAAATAAGGCTGATGCTAACGCGCAAACATTCTTTTCCAATTTCTGAAGAATCTTCCTGTCTTCTATGAAGTTGATACTAATATCTCCTTGCTGAAATTTTCGATCTTGAAGCAACTGATCGAAAAAGGTTATGTTATTTGGGAAACCAATAATAATTAGTTCTTTTAGTGCATTCTGAGCTCGAGAGATTGCTTCTTCTCGAGTTTCTGCACCTATAATTAATTTTCCAATTAATGAATCATAACAATCAGGAATTTCAAATCCTTCGTATATGGCTGTATCAAATCTAATATGCGGTCCACCAGGTGCTACAAATCTACTGACATACCCGGGTGTAGGTTGAAAATTCTGCAATGGGTCCTCAGCATTTATCCGAAGTTCCATAGCATGACCTCTGAATTTGATGTCGGATTGTTTAAATGACAATTTTTCTCCTTGAGCTATCTTGATTTGTTCTTTTACAATGTCCTTTCCAGTTAACATTTCAGTTACAGGATGTTCAACTTGAATTCGTGGATTAATTTCGTTAAACATAACTTGATTATCCTTGTACAAAAATTCAACTGTTCCAGCACTCTTATACCCTAATTTCTTGGCAAGTTTACAAACCAAAGTTCCTATGCTTTTTCTTTCTTCTTTGGAGATAAAAGCGACGACAAACAAGA
>DAOVPS010000172.1:0-7067 GCA_030629105.1 Candidatus Heimdallarchaeota archaeon | reverse complement strand
GTGTCTAGTCCAGGTTTTAAGCTCATCATGGTAAATGTATAACCAACATTTGGTTTGACATCAGTAACTAACTCGAGAGAACACCGTGATCCCCAGGGTAACTTGTAATGAACACGTCTAATTAGACCATTACCTTTCTTGTCTCCCGGATACAAGATTTCAATATCAATAACTATTGCTTGGGTAAATTGCTTCCAGAGATCGTAGTCTTGCATAAGAGACCATATTTTCTCTTGAGGATGAGGAATCACTATTGAAAAAATGTGTTCTTTTATCAATTGGTACACTAACCTATGCAACATAATTGTTTGAAGTAAAAAAGTTATTCAAACACTATTTTGGAATGTTTCCTAAATAATAGCATTAAAGTGATTACATGAAATATACTTAAATTCAATAAATCTCCAAAGACAATAAGAAGAGCTGAGAAATAATGTCTAAACCATTTTACGGAACTTTTCCTGTTAAAGAAATTGATTCAGCAATTGATTTAGATGCAGTTATTATAGGAGTTCCGTACGAAGATAATGCAAAAATATATCGAAAGGGTGCTTCGACAGCTCCAATGAAGATTCGCGAATTCTCCTCTTTTTTCTCTGGACAATCCTTTTCGGATCAGAGTATTCACCAACATAATGTTTTAGATTTAATGGATCTTGCTGAGAATTTGAATAATGAGGAAATGCAGAAAGGATTAAGTGAAAAGGTTCAAAAAATTTTACAAAAAGAGGCTTTACCAATAATACTTGGAGGAGATCATTCGATAGCATTGGGAACTGCTAAAGGGATAATGAAAGGTGATATTGAAATTGATAGTATTGTTTGGATAGATGCTCACTTGGATTTAATGAATGAATATCCAGAAGGAGAAAAATATACAAGAGCAACAGTACTAAAAAGAATAATAGAGCTAGATTTTGTTGATCCAAAAAAGATTTATTTTATCGGAAGCAGAGGACACAATTTAGGTTTAGAGGAAATTGAGTTTTGCAAAGAACAGGGGATGAATATTATCAATGCTAAAACTTTCCAAAATAGAGAGAAAATATTGGAAGCTCTAGCACAGATAATAAAACACCAAAAAAATATCTATGTTTCATTAGATATCGATGTTTTAGATCCGGCATTTGCTCCCGGTGTTAGTGTGCCTGAACCAGGAGGACTAACAACAAGAGAATTATTTGAAGTAATCAATCTTCTTGCTAAAAATATAAAATGCTTTGAGATAGTGGAAGTAAATCCAAAGCTGGATATTAATGATATCACATCAAAAATAGCTTGTAAAACTATTTTTGAGTTATTAGACTCAATCTAATGAAAATTTCAGTAATAGAAAACTCTTAAAATTAGAGTACAAAAATAAAGTTAAAGAAAATAGAGATACTGAACGGTTTAGAAAGATTAAATTTTGACATTTAATAAAAATAATCATGAAGCATTGAGGTTCTAGAAATGAAAGCACTTCTACCAGTAAAAGATATTCAATCAAGGCTCAAAAGCTATCTTTTTGACACAGGTAAGATTTGGACTCTTATACCTCAGAATGCAAAACTTTTATCCATTGAAACTCCAGAGCAAATTCAAACAGGAATGTCGAACAAAGTCTATTTCTTGGACATCTTGTTTGAAGCTATGGACAGAGAAATTCGAAAAAGTGTTGTTTTGCGTATATACCCAGAAAAACATGATCCTCTTAAACCTCAAAGAGAATTTCGGAAATTAGGGAGATTACAAGATGCCCCTATTCCAGTACCAAAGCCCTATGTTTTAGAAGTGAATCCAAAGATTCTCGGATATCCTTTTTCAATAATTGAAAGAATACCGGGGGAAACTCTTGAGAAAGCAATAAAACGGTATTCACCCAATGATTTTGAAAAATTCATTTCTAGTTTCGCACAATATTTGGTGAATTTACATAATTTCCGTTTCAAGAATTTTGGTGTTGAAACACCTAAAGGAATAATTAAGGAAGAAATTCCTTATGATAAATTTATTCTTAATGATATTACAAGATCATTAAACTTCCTAAGGAAGGCAGGATATTACGTAGAACCATTGTCTAAATGGTTTATCTCTTTCAAGAAACAATTAAAACTGGAGCGATTTTCATTATTGCATGGTGACCCCCAACCAAGAAATATCATGGTGCAAGGAGCAAAAATTACAGGATTAATTGATTGGGAATACTCAAGGCTTGGTGACCCAGCTCTTGATGCAGGTTGGACTTTGTTCTTCTTTTCGCTTTATCCCGAACTAAATAATTATCGTCACCAATTCTATAATGATTATATCACAAAAGTTAAACTACCTGAAATTAGTAATAGAATCTTTTTCTATGAGGTGTATGCTGCATCGAGAATGATGGCTTTCGCGGTAAGTGCTCGTGACTATTCAACTGAGAAATTCAAGGAAAGTGGAGTATTTCTAAGTAAAATCCAAGAAGCTTTCTTCAAGTACGAAGAGAGAGTAAGAAATATTATTGGTTAATTTTACAAGAATACACATGTTATGTATATATTCCAAAAGTATTTTTGATTAGATTACTGCCCCATCTTATAGAAGGATATGAACAATGGTTTTGGATAATTGGATTACACTTAATCTTACAACACAAGGACCTTTCAATTTAAAACATACTTTAGAAACAGGGCATAGCTCTTTTCCGATTCCTCGGAGTGACAAATCAAACAGATATTATATGGTTGTCAATATACCTAATACAAATAGGAAAGTAGTAACGAGATTCTTCCAAAAAGGTTCAAAGCTTATTGTTGAGCTAGCAGCACATACAATGCCATTAAGTGAAAGTAATATTAAAGAAATGAGAAATTTAATGCGTAGAACTTTTGGACTTCATATGAACTTGCTAGAATTCTATGAGGTTTTTAAGAAAGATCCAATAGCACCATCATTTAGTCATTGTAAGGGCATTAAACTTACATGTGCGCATGATCTTTTCGAAAGTTTAATTTCATCAATCTTAACCCAAAATAGTTCTGTTTGGAAATGGATTGGACAAGCAAGAAGAATTAAAGAATTAATGGGAGATAAATTCCCGACAGATCATTTTATGGTGTATTCATTTCCAGATCCTAAGAAACTCTATCGATACAAACATCTACTAAAAGAAGCAAAACTCGGTTATAGAGAAGAATATGTTATTGAAAGTACAGAAGATATTGCCAATTATAAAATACGTCTTGAAAAAATGCGTACAATGCCAACATTAGCAGCTAAAAAAGAATTACTAAAACTTAAGGGCATTGGGCCAAAAGTTGCAGATATGTTTCTTTTATATGGTTTAGGAAAATTGGATGCCCCTCCAACTGATATTTGGATACAAAGAGGTGTTTCAAAGATATTCTTCCGAGGTAAGGAGAAATCTCTTGAAGAATGTCGAGAAAAACTAGTGGAGCATTATGGTAAGTGGGCTGGATTAGCTCAGCTATACATGTTTGATTGGATGAGGAATTCTGTAAAGAAGAAATAAAGTTGTGAAATTTAACACATAATAGTAATATCACAGTATGGTTCATCATCGATCTCATAAGATCGAACATCTAGTCTGAATAATCTCTTTGTGATTGTTGATTCTAGAATTATCTCAGAGTGACTGAAATTTAACTTGTCTTCTTTTATTGATTCAGTTTGTTGGTTTTCATATAATAAACTGGAAAGATTCACCAAACTCTTGGCGATTTTATAAAGAACATTTTTTTCTTCATTACTCATTAAAAGCTGATTGAAAGATTCGATTGCTCGATCCCCGAGATCATAAAATAACTCTTCAACTCTAATTTTACCGTTATAGAGAACATGAGGAAAATCAAATCGAGTAGTTTCCCCATCAGGACCTACAGCCAATGACCAACTTGCAGCTAGTGATTGATACTTGTTATCTATCTCGTGAAGCATTTCCTCGATTTCATCAATAATTCTTCTATCTTTAAGAAAGGGAATGTCAGAAACACTGCGTCCTTCTTTTACAAGAGTTTCTAACAAATTATTTACAACGGAATCTAGAAAAGCTGATTCAAATTCACTTAGTTGATTTGTTGCTTGATCCGCGAGAAAAATACTTTGAACGCATATGCCATCCTTAAATGCACTGTGGATGACGTATCCTTTTTTTTCATCTTCTTCAGTTGTGTATGGTGGATGGAAAGTTAATTTGATAATATTAAGATCTTCATTGTTAAACTTGATTTGTCCTTTATTGAAGAAAATTTGAATGGCGTATAAACTACTTGAAAGCAAAATAACTATTTCCGTTGAGAGCAAATGCTCATCATCAGGGACTTGAAAAAGAAACACGCCTTCACTTGAAGCCCAACGAAGTGGTCCACCAAACATTTTTCAGCCTCGGATAGTTTATTTCTTAAGATCTTCAATCGAATTCTACTTTGTTCCCTTTTAATTTTTATTGTTAAGTTCAGATTGTGTAATACTATCTTCCTTTGAGTTTAATTTCAAAACTTCAGTTGATTCACCATTAACAATGATAGGAGATAATGTCTTGCTGAATTCCTCTTTCCGACCACTACTGATGGACAAAACAACAATAGAAGTAAGCATTATGATAATTCCTACAGTTTGAACAGCAATTTCCCATCCAACGTAACCTGTTCCCAATTGCCATTCTCTGAATACAATGATTCCGGATAATACTGGTACAATAACTTGTATTGCAGTCCAAATTGGCAGAATAATAACTCCATGTCCTTGCTGATACGCAATATTTAGCATAATAATTCCAATGATACTAACTAATAGAAATAACAAAACAAAACTCCAGGTATACAACCAAGCTTCACCAAAGAAAGCCCCTATGAAGCCAGCATCACGAACAGCTGTTGCCACTGCTTTGTTGAAAATATTTTGAGTAGAAGTCCAGATAGCAGATGAAATAACCAAAAAAACCAAGGAAGTTGTTTTTTTTGTTTTTTCACTAACAATATAGGATATTAAAGCAATGGATAAAAAGACTGCAAAAAATATGATTCCTCTGAAATGTAAGAACATATCTAACAAGTCTGTGTATGAAACTTCAGGCATTGATCTTGCTGTAATGCCTATCACAACTATCCCAATAACACCAAATAATACTCCAAAAATATCCAAACGATTAATTTTTTCCTTCAAGTAAAAGCGAATAAAAATAACTAATACAATAAGGCCAAATCCATACAGTGGTTGAATAATAGTTATTGAAGCTAAGGCGAAAGCACCTGCTGCAAAAAAGGTGCTTGAAGCGTTTAATCCAAGACCAAGAGCCCATGCTTTATTTACTATCAGATTCTTGAGAGACTTACGATAACCAGTATCCGGTCCTATTTTTGGTATTTTGGTCGCTGCTTTTTTCTGGATAGTCATACCAATGTAATTTATTGAAGTTGAGATTAATTGTAAAAAAATAGCCAGGATAAGTCTAGAATCAAATTCAACCATATTTTATTGCTAACTTTTCCTACCTCAAAAAGTTTTGGTGAAATAGGAAAATAAACAAGAAAAAATCTCACTAGAGATTATTTTTATTAAATAGTTTAACCCATATAAAATGAAAAGTGATGATACAGATAAGACTCCTAGAAGCAAGTGATCGTCAAGGATTATTCGATCTAATCGATCCTGTAGATAAAAAAATGGTTGGTATGCATAGCGAAACTAAAGAGCTAGTGGATGATTGGATAAATACAATTGACGAAGGATTATGGGAAGTTTTCGTTGTTATTCTTTCACAAAAAGAATATAGGAATGAACAAAAACGCATAATTCGTAAATTGTTCCCGTGGAAGAGGTTAAAAGATAATCCAAGTGGTATTGTTGGTTTAGTAACACTATATGCAGATTGGCAAGAAGATGAAGAAATAGAGCAAGGTGAATTTGATATAGGAATTACAGTAGCAGAACCCTTCCACAGAAAAGGGATTGGAAAGGAATTATTATCGTATATCATAAAAAGAGGGGAGATATTGGGATATAAAAAAGCAACGCTCTGGACCCGTATTGATAATTATCCCATGATAAAATTAGCGAAAAATTTTGGGTTTAAGATAGGAAAAAATAGAACTAGACATGGATATGATTGGGTTCAATACTATCAAGAGTTAAAAATAATAAAAAAAGAGAGGAAAAAAGATCCTACTATTCTTTAGAAACTCCAAGAATATCGTAGGCTTTTTCTCGATTCTTTTCGGCTTTTGTTGCAATGTCTTTGAAGAGATTGTTTCCATGTGTATCAATGGCTACAGTTAATGGACCAAATTCTTCTACTTCAAAAACCCATAAAGCTTCAGGTGTGCCCAAATCTAGCCATTCAACAGCTTTAACTTTCTTTACAGCTTTTGCAGCTAAGACAGCTGCTCCACCAGTGAAAGCACCATATACAGCTCCGTATTTCTTCATTGCGGCTGCTGTACGGTCATACATTCCACCTTTACCAATAACAACACTAACTCTGAATTTCTCAATATATTTGTCTTGGAAAATTTCCATTCTTGAAGATGTTGTTGGTCCTGCAGCAACTACATGCCATTCACCTTTCTCATCTTGTTTCACAATTGGACCACAGTGAAAGAGAGCTAATCCTTTGAAATCTAAAGGTAATTCTTTTCCCTCTTCAGCATATTCTAGAGCTCTCAAATGAGCTTCATCTCGAGAGAGGTACACAATACCGCTTATGTATAGGATATCTCCAGCTTTTAGTTTGCGAATTTCTTCTTCTGGGATAGGAGTTGTTAATTTTACTACTGCCATTTTCTTTTCCTCCTTGATTTTGTGATGTAAATATTTTACGTTCCCATCAGCACTTATTTCCGCTGCTGATTGTCTTGCTGCCCAACATTGTACAGCAATTGCCATTGGTAAGGATGCAGGATGTCTATGAGCATAATCCATGTGAACTGCTAGACAAGTTGTTTGTCCGCCTAAACCCATTGGACCTATTCCAGTTGTATTTATCGCTGCTTTGAGTTTCTTTTCTATTTCAGCAACTTCCTTTTGTGGGTGAGGTTCTCCAATTGGTCTCATTAATTGCTTCTTAGCTATTTTTATTGCTATGTCTGCTC
>DAOVPS010000041.1:0-18359 GCA_030629105.1 Candidatus Heimdallarchaeota archaeon | reverse complement strand
TGACCTCTAAAGGAATTTCTGATATAATTCTCTGGTTACTAATACAAAAATATGGAAAAAAAATTGCTGAATTCAAAGCTGAACAAGATATCAGTAAACTTATTATGAGATTTCAACTAGAATCTGCGTTAGGGTTGTCTAACGCGACACCACAAGCTAAACTCGAATATGGTCTTCTAACATTAAATTATAAAGATAAATTAGCTAAAAAGAAACTTGGTGAACAACTTATTTTTGATGCTTGGAAAGAAGCTCGATTGAACAATCAACCGCTAAATGTTGGACGAGAAATATTAGCGATGTTGATTGATTATAGTAATTTAACTCAAGAATTTCTGAGCAAAATCTCAAGACACTTCGAATATGTTACGACTTATTTTAAAAGTGACAAATTAAGACTACAAAGAGCTCTTGGGCGATTTAAGATTAAAGGTAGTAAACCAACTGATATGGAAATGCAAGAATCAGTCATCTTAGACTATCTAATTCAATTTGTTCTAAACTATATTAGTGGAAAAATGAAAGCGGACCCCCATGAGTTAGAAGTTCCTGATGCACCTACTGAACTAGATCTTAGGATACCAGAGAAAGACATTATTGATATGTTAGATGCTGCTTTAAAAAGAGGTATTCGTTCACAAGATAGAGCTAATGCAAGAAAAATTCTTGATGCACAGATACTTTCAATGTATCAAAGATGTTTGAATGTCGTGAATAATGAAGTGTCTGTCGGGGAAACGATGCTTTATGGTCTTCTTAATATTAATGGTGTGAAAATCTCTCGAGAAGATGCTCGAGAGCTTGTATTAAATCATTTTAAAAGAATGAAAGTGTCTCTACAAACATCTGGAAAGAAGAGAATTGATTCTGTAGTTCAAAAATCTGTCAGTATTGAAATTGAAGAAAAAATTATCAAAAGGGATATCCGATAGAACTATCCCAGTTTTCTCTTAGTGATTGGTTAAGAAATCATTGATTCTTTTTATACCTTCTAAGATACTTGCTAAATCGCTTGCAAGTGAAATCCTCAAGTAGTTCTCAGAAACACCAAAAATAGCTCCAGCAGTCACACAAACACCTTTATCTCGCAAGATTCTAACAGCCAATTCTTCGGAATCAATTGAACCTTCATATTTTATGAATAGATAAAATGCTCCCTCTGGTTTATTACAGGAAAGGTATTCACAGTGATCAATCAATTCAAGAGCTTTGTCTCTTCGTTCTTTATATTCTGCAACCATTTTCTTTGTTGGTTCCTCTAAGTCCAATGCTTTAATTGCAGCATATTGTGTGGGAGTATTTACACAAGTACTGACATTTTGTTGAATCCTATTCATTGCAGAAATTAACTCTTTACTGCCTATACTATACCCAATTCGCCACCCAGTCATAGCATGTGATTTACTTAATCCATCTATCACAAGAGTTTTCTCGAGTGATTGTGAAACTGATAAATATTGATGGAATTCCCCGGAAAACACGATTGTCTTGTAAATTTCATCTGTTATTATGTGTATATTGTTATCTTGAGATATATCACTGATGAATTTCAGTGAATCTAAATTATATATTGCACCTGTCGGATTACTGGGTGAATTAATCAGTAAAACTTTAGATTTTTTATCTATGGCTTCCTTTATTTGTTCAGATGGGAAACCAAAATCACCGTAATGAGCAGGTACTGATTTTGTAGTAGCACCAATGAAATCTGTTATCCCTTCATAGCTTGGCCAATATGGAGAAATAACAATCATATTATCTTCTGGATTCAGCAATGAAACCAATCCCGCAAAAAGTGAAGCTTTTGCTCCCGGTGTTACTATAATATTTTCATTGGGATTTACTTCTACTCCGGTTTCTTTTGTGTGGATTTCGGCTATTTTCTTTCGTAAAGGCAAAATACCTTTTGATGATGTATAGCCTGTTTTTCCATCTAGCATTGCTTTATGTGCTGCTTCTATGATTTCTTTAGGAGTGTTAAAATTAGGTTGCCCTATTCCTAAATGGATGATTTTTTCCCCTTGCGCTTCTAATTCCTTAGCTAATGTAGCCATTTTCAAAGTTCCACTTTTTGGAACTCTTATCGCACATGCTGATAGCAATTCATTATTTTCTTTCATTTGGAAGCGTTCCTCAATTATTTTGTAATTCCAATTTTCTATTTTTGACAGTTAATCTAAATAAGTTTTAACTAAATTAGAATCAACCTTTTAATCATTACTATCTATAACATATATCATACTGACATAAAAGCAAAAATCTCAAAAAACAATGAGCATCTAGTATTACTAAATATTCAAGGTAATTCACTTTGTCAGATGAGTTATTTATTGGGTTGAAGCGATCTGAAAAACTCAAAGAGTTTCTTAGACGAAATTGGATCATTATACTCATCTGGTTTGCTGCTTTAGTAATCAGAATTTTAGCTGCTATTTTCAGCAAAGGGTATATTCATCCTGATGAACAATATCAGTCAATTGAAGTAGCATACAATGAGGTTTTTGGTTTTGGGAAGCTTCCTTGGGAGTTTATAGATGGAGCTCGTTCTTGGTTGTATCCGTATATTGTAGTTGGGATATTCAAAACTATGATCTTTTTTGGAGCATCGAATATTGAAACAATTTTGATTGGTGTTAGATTGTTTTCTGGTTTAATGTCAATGATAACAGTAGTCGTTGCTTATTTCTTTGGAAAGAAATTATTCAGTAAATTTGTTGGTATTATTGCATCTGGTTTTGTTGCAATTTGGTTTGATTTTGTTTTTTGGTCAACCAGAACTATGACAGATAGTATTGCTATGAATTTCTTCTTTTTAGCAGCATATCTAGTATATTGTATCATTCAAAAAGAAAATGAGAATACGAAAAAAATTGAGAAAAAGTTTTTCACGAAAAAAACATTCCAAAGCTTTTTTGCTGGAATTTCAGTTGGTTTGGCTTTCATGTTCAAGTTTCCAGTTGCAGCAATTGGTTTACCTTTGTTCATTTGGATAATTGTGCATAAGAAATGGAAGGAACTCGCTTTCTTTACAGGAGCAATAATTCTCTTAGTTATTGTTCAAGGTTTGATTGATTTAGCTACTTGGGGTTCATTTTTGCATTCAGCCATTACTTTTCTTGACTATAATATTTTCTCAGGTGGTGCAGCATCTCATGGAGTAGATCCCTTCGGAACGTATGCAGCTTTGCTTGTGGATCAATATTTAGAATATTTCATTATTTTTCTCCTCTTCATAATAATAGCTTTACAAAAGGACAAGAAGACTCTCTATCTTGGTTCCATTATTGTATTTTATCTTCTTATTTTCACAATAATTCAGCACAAAGAATATCGATTTATATTACCCATAACATCATTACTAGTCCTGTTAGCGGCAAAAGGATTTACTAAATACCCACGATTTATTCGTAAAGCAAATTTAAGAAAAGGAATCTACACATTTTTTATTATTCTAACAGTTGTTTATGCCGGTGCAATGAGTTTTTCATTAAAATCATTTCGACCTAATAATCAACACTGTCTTGCTTTTCAATATATTGGCAATTTACCTGATGTAGACGTAGTGACTACTCTTGAAGGCCCTGAATTTGGAGCTCCTGGGCTGAGTTACTTACAAATAAGTGTAACCTATTTAACAGGTTCTATTTCAAATATAGATTATTATTGTACACAATATAAATCATCTACTCTCTACATTGTTATTCATGAGAAAGACTACTTAAAACGTGAAACATACCTTACGACTATCTTTAATGTAAGAGGAGTCAGTTTGAATATGACCTTTTTGGGAACTCATGAGAGATTTGATAGTACAGTGTTAGTTTTCAAAAAACCAATATCATAAAAAGAAATTAAAAAAATAAAAAGAAATTTGTCATGTTCTGAGAGAACCATGACAGAATAAAGTTAGCTCAACCAAAGAGTGAGCTTAATCCGGATTCTTCTTCTTCTTCTTCCTCTTCTGGTTCAGGAGCAGGGGCAGCAGCTGGAGTAGCGGCAGCAGGTGCAGCAGCGGGGGCAGCAGCACTAACAGCAGCTGGCATAACAGCAGCAGATTTCAAAGCATCTCCAATGTTAACATCAGCTAATGAAGCAACTAGTCCTTTGATTCTGTTTTTATCAGGAGTTACTCCTGCAGCAGTTAAAACATCGGTAACTGCTTTTTCAGTGATCTTTTTACCAGCGGAATGAAGTATTAATGAAGCGTGAAGGTATTCCATTTTTTGTTTTTCTCCAAATATTTTACTAACAATTTTATTTTGTTATTCTTATATTGCTTTTCAGCATTCAATTGATGGTTAGCATTGATTTTAAAAATCTTGCGTTCCCAAGTATAATTGAAATTTCTATATCCAATCCTACCAGATGAATTTATAAATAGCTGTTTGTTTGATAGATTAACTGCCTATCACTGATTTGTCACTGAATTAGCTGGAGTTTTCTTTTATGTCATCAAAGAAAGATAAGAAAAAGAAGAAATCTATCCCTAAAAAGGAGATTCTAAAAGTTATCAAGGATGTCGAATACTTAGATTTAGGCGATCCTTTTGGAGAAAGTGCTCGTAGGTATCTTTCTTTTCAGATAAGTAAATTCATTGACAAAGAAGAGGTTTCAGGTTCTGTTATAACTCCGGAAGGAGTTTATATCTCTCTCACTGCTACTGAAGTAAAAGACATTGTTCGTTTAATTAAAGCTAAAGGAATTTGTGATCTTGAAACGGTAGCTCTAGAAAATAAATGGCCCGTAGAAACTGTGAAATTAATCGCCCAAAATCGTGTGAACTTAATCTATCGAAAAGATGGGAAAGCAATTACTCGAGAGACAGCCATGGATTTACTTTATCAACAGATTATCCAAGGATTAGATTTAGATATCTATGAAATAGCAGATGAATTAGAATTGAAACGAACAATAACAAGAGATCTTCTGATGACATTAATTAACGAAGGAAAGATAGAAGGCTATTATATTAAATCATTACACAAATTCCTCCCAATTGAATTACTTGAAGAATCGATTAAGGAACTGATTGAAGATTTCGAAATGAAAAATGTATCAGAAGTGAAATTCAGTGAGATCGCTGATGAATATAGCATAGGAGAAGAAGAGGTTTACAATATCTTACTGAAATTGTACAATGTCGGGGATATAGATGTTCAGCTAAATCTAGGACAGAAAATCTGTTTCATTAAAGATAATCTCGAAAGAGAAGAATGGGATGAACGCATTCCTGAAGAAGAGAAGAAACTAGAAATTGAGGACCTTACACAAAAAGATAAATAAGCTATTCTTTGGGATGAAAAGAAAGTTTTTATGTAGAGTAAATAAATGTCATAAAAGAATACCTAAGAATTAGTATTGTAAAGAAAAATTGGAGATTAATTAATGAGCGCACCACCAAAGCCAAAACCAAAAAGAAAAATGCCAGACGAATACGATGTTTTAGCTATAAAACTAGCAGCCAAACTGAAGAAGGAAGTTGGATCAGAAATTGCAGCCTTACTATTAGTTGGTAGTGTTGGTCAAGGTAATTATGTGAAAGGAGATTCAGATTGTGACTTCTACATTGTTATCAAAAAAGATCGTGATAAACAAGTAGAAATTCTGCAAAAAATTGGGACTGTAAAAGCAGAATTTGAAAACGACCCACAATATTCATCGATTTTGGATTTGATGGTCTTTTTTGAAGAAGATCTCAACGAACAAAATATCAATGCATCAAGTATTGTTAATTGGGTGCATATTTGGACTGGTCAACAAGGAGTCCTTAAAATCGGAAAAGACAATCCTTTTGATAAATTAAAAGTCACCCCGAAAAAACTCAAATTAGGTGCAACACAAATGTGCCTAGATAATGTTTTCATCATGCGTGATGGTTTCTTGAATACTCCCGCTGCAAATACTGATGAATTAGCTTTTTATGGAAGCGAAGCAGCAATTGCTTGTGCTCAAGCATTACTAGTTTTCATTGGTGAAAAAGGATTCACTAGATATAGTGTTCCTGAGCTTTTCAAAGAAAAGTCTCCAGTGAAGGCTTCCCCAAAGGTTGTTATCGATGCTCGTGATTTCCGTTTAGGGGCAAAAATCGATAATGTTACTGATTTCGTAGAAAAATGCTACGACTTTGGGTGGGCAATTCTCGAATATATGTTAAAAAATACGAAATAATCTCAGAATAGTACAGAAGGAATAAGACTTGACTTATCGCAGTGATATTGTTCATCTTAGAAGTTTAGTTGGAAAAACAGACGCTCAGATTTATCTAATCATAGGTCCCCCTGGAGCAGGGAAAGAAGCGTTCGCTTTGCAATATATGATTGACGGATTCTCTGAAAAGAATAATGCCGTTTTTATAACCACAGATGATTTTCCAAATGACATCATAAGCAAGATGAGAGAAATGGGTTCAGATGCCTTACCACATATTGATTCAAAACAATTGCAATTCATCGATGCTTTCTCGTACAGAACTGGTGAAAAAACTGATAGAGAAATGTTGACTGTGGATAACATCAGAGATTTAACTGGAATAAGTGTTATTTTAAAGAAACTAATAGATACCAAGGATAAACTCCGATTAGTCTTCAATACAATTTCTACAATATCAATTTATAATAGCGGCATAGCCTTACTTGATTTCATTCAAGCACAAGTAGCTCGACTTAAGCAAAGAAAGCACAGCGGTTTAATATTAGCTCACGATGGTATAATGGACGAAAAAGTAATCCAAGGTATAAAAGCATTTGTAGACGGTGTTATAGAATTCAAAGCTGAAGAAGATCAGAATGGTGTTTTACAAAGAAAACTCCGCATTGTTTTTGCTCCCAATATAAGAAAATCTGGTTGGATCAATTTATATCAAGAATGATTTAGTGTGAAGAATTGCACATCTAATCATTTTCTTCTTTTCTCTTTAATATTAGAATTATATTGATAAATTTAAATAGACCACTGACAAGGATTATCTCGTGGACAGAAATGGCTGAATGGTATGATTATGTACTTGCTTTATCTCCTTCCGTTGTGATACTTGGTCTATATTTAGCAAGTTATCTCATTGGAAAAAGAAAGAATAAAGCATTTGCTCTTGATATGCTATCGAAAATTGCAGTTCCTCTGAATGATTTCTGTGATTCTTTCGAAAAAGTTACGCAAGAAAAGGAACGTTATCAATTGGTATGCAGACCTATCAAAGATGCCCCAATGAAGTCCATGATCGTTCTCGGCATCCCTCTAGGGAGACCGTTTATTATAGGTTTCATTTGGGATAAGATTAAGAAAAATAAAGATAAATATACACTCTCAGCAAATTTGAGGAGAAGACCACCCTTTTCACTTGAAGTACTCTCTAAAAAACGAAAGAAAGTCTTGAAAGGAGACCAAGATTACTTTATGGAACTAAAAGAGTTAAACACCACAGGATTTCTCCAAGAGTTTTTCATTATTAAAACAAATAATACCAAAATGGCAACCAAACTACTTTCGAATGAACCATTGTTAAGATTACTTGCCAAAACTCGACATCAGACACTTTGGTTATCCTTGAGAGAAGAAATAAAAGATGTTGGAATGCAATTCGAATCCATTTTTGAGTATGAAGAAGAACAAATTGAGAATACTGTTGATCTCTTCCTAGAAGTTATTGCTGCAATACCTTATCCTAAGAATTGGTAAAAATCTGTGATCATTTTAACGCATTATTTCATTTTTACTTATTTTCGAATTTGTGCAAGCACTTCGGGGATTTTTTCGATAACATCAGTTGCCAATAAACTGTTACCAAAATCCTCTGCTGCAAATTCCCCTGATTTCCCTGTTAGATAAATAGCTGCACAGGATGCTCTGAATAAGTTTGAATTAACCGCACAAATTGCTCCAAGAATTCCTGCAAGAACATCGCCCGTACCACCTACGGTCATTCCTTCATGGCCTGTTCTATTGATTTTGTATTTTTGTCCATCACTAATAATATCATATTTACCTTTTAATATGACAGAACAGTTATATTTCTTCGTTTTCTCCAGAACAATTTGAATTTGATCTTGCCATTTTTCCTTCAGCACATCTCCAAATACAATCTTAAATTCCCCTTTGTGTGGTGTTAAGACAATTGGGTTCTTCTTTAAAATTGCTAAATTTTCCGGTAGTGCTTTTAATGCATCAGCGTCAATCACAATTGGTTTATTTTTCGGTACTTGCTCTAAAATCTCTGTTACAAATTTGAGAGATTCTGGATTATCACTCATCCCTGGACCTAAGACCATTACATCGAATTTTTTGAAAATTTCAAGTATTTCGGGAATGTGATTTGGTGTTAAATAATCTCCTTCTAGTTGTCGAACAATCATATTTGGAGAATCAGTTCTTACAGAATTTGCTATACTTTCCGGAATGCAAGTGATTACTAGATCAGCCCCAGTTCTTAAAGCAGCCCTTGAAGCCAAAACAGGAGCGCCAGAATATTTTATGCTCCCACCTACCACTAAAACTGTTCCATTTTCACCTTTATGAGAAGTAGTTTTTCTCTTTGGTATTGCTAGCTGCAAGTCACCTTTTCCAACGAATAGCTCAGCTTCTGGGGGCACACCAATTCCTTTCACTATTGTTTTTTCTTTCAATCCATCTATTGTTAAGCAAGGCTTAGTGTCGTGAAATGTTACAACTAAATCCGCAGAAACCATCATTTTTGTTTTCTTTGGGATATCAGAAAACATACCAGATGGCAAATCTACACTAATAATTGGTTTCTTAGCATTATTCAATGCTTTAATTGCACTTTTAATAGGTTCATAAGGTTCGCTAGTAATTCCAATACCTAGTAAAGCATCAATAATTAATTCTACATCTGTTAGCTCATTTTTCATGCTGGAAATTTTTGATGAATCATTTATTATAGTAATATCTACCGAGTTCTCCATTTGTTTCAATATGTTAAAATTCTGTTTTGAGATAGCAGTTCGGATTTTGGTCTCTTGCCCAAGTAAAATAAGTTTTATTTTGCGATCCTTAGATGCAAGATGTCTTGCAGCAACCATCCCATCTCCACCATTATTTCCTGTTCCACAGCAAATTGCAATAGATTTTACTTTTGGATAATGCTCTAAAACCACCTGAGCTACAACTGCTCCTGCATTCTCCATTAATTGGGCTACAGAAACGCCTAATTCTGCACTGTTCAAATCGATGATTTTTACTTCTTCGGCAATTATCACCATTGGTATCATCTCAAGATGAATGTTAATTAATTAGTTGTTATTTAAGTAGGATTTTCTTCTTCTTTTGGTTTTGCCTTTTCAACGGCAAGTTCTATTTCCTGTTCGAGCTCACTAACGATTTGTGGAAATTCTTCTGAAAAAATATTATTCTCTCGAGTTAATCTTCTTGTCAAATTTGTATAATCTTTAATAAATTTATCAAAATATCCTTCATTTTTTTTGTTAGATCGTTTACCCACAATAATAACAACTTCTGCAGATTTTACAAGGTTTTTATGAATTATATTTATGGAATTGATTGTCTCAATATTATTTATAATGTGTTCATTTATTCTATACAAGGATTGGTGAGTCATTTTGTAATCTAGCAATTTCTCAATATGTAATTTATATTGTAATAAAAATTCTATTAATTCGATTACTTCGAGCTCAATAGAGGATATAGCTGCTATCAATCGTTTCTTTAATTCAAAAGATTCTCGAGTTTTGGTTTTCCCAAAAAACCTTTGTAGTTCACTTGCATCTCTTAGAATTCCATCTTGACCTTTAACTTGGAATGAATTGTAGTATTTAAGGAAAAGAGTCTGAAAGTCGAAAGTTTTCTTGAACAATTGCTTAAGAATATAACCAAGCGATTGTGATTCATTAAGATTCTGACCCATATTTCATCATCCCTTTAAAAATCTAAATGCATGTTTCAATCTTGTGTTTTCTGTTTAATTATATTAATTATCCCCTTTTATGGCTTTCAGTTACGGTAGAAAATCTTTATTTTATATATTTCACGAAATTGTTTTTGTTTCAATAGGGCTTTTACTGTCAAGATCAATTTCACATAAATCATCATCACAGTATTCGTGAGTCATTCGCTTCCCTTTAACGCGTAGTATGGCGTTGAAAATTACAAATAATGAAACTCCCATATCGCCAATCAATACGGCCATCCATAATTCAATGTATCCAAAATAAGAGAGAACAAAAAGAATTAATTTAACCAAGATAGCTATAGTAATGTTCTGTACTATAACCCTCATTGCTTTTCTACTAACCGTTATAAGATAATGTAAAGCTTCGAAACTATCAGTCATTAAAGCAATATCTGCAGTCTCTAAGGCTATATCGGATCCTTTTGCACCCATTGCTATACCTACGTTTGCATGAGCGAGAGCAGGAGCATCATTTATCCCGTCACCAATCATAGCTACGTGACCATAGGTTTCATAAATTTCATCTATAATTTTCATTTTTTGATCTGGAAGTAATTCAGCATAATATTCATCTATCTCGAGTTCACTTGCAATTTCACTCGCGGTTTTTGACTTATCTCCTGTTAGCATTATTGTTTTCTTAATATTTAATTCCTTTAATTCATGAATCATACCTTTTGCATGAGGTTTGAGCTGGTCTTGAACTGAAATAAGACCTACTACTTTGTCTTCGTTACTAATGATCACAGTTGATTTTTGTTCTGATTGCATTATTGCTAGACTAGTTGCTAAATTATCGTCCATTTCTAGCTCATTTTCTATCACTATTCGATGATTTCCTACAAACCATTTTTGTCCATTGATCACTCCTTGGACACCCATTCCAGTAATTGATTTGAAGTCTGAAACTTCTACGGATTCGATCTTATCATCCAACATTTTCTCTTTGATAGCTTTAGCAATTGGATGCTTGGAATTAACCTCAAGAGATCCACTAATTCTAAGTAATTGAGTTTCTTTATAACCATCAATGGCAATAATTTCTTGAACCTGCGGATGACCTAGTGTCAAAGTTCCTGTTTTGTCAAAAGCAAATACTTTCGTTTTACTCAAATTTTCAATATAAGCTCCCCCTTTGATAAGAACACCATTTCGTGCAGAACGACTAAGTGCAACTACAATAGTGATTGGCGTAGATAGTACAACTGCACAAAGACAAGATATTACTAAAATCACCAAGGCTATTTTAACCCAAACTGCTAGATTATCTATATATAATCCTCCACCGAATAGTGGGGGAATAAAAGCAGTAATTAAAGCCACTACAAACATAATTGGAGTGTAATATTTAGCAAAATTATCAATAAAACGATCAATAGGTGCTCGTTGATCCGAATTCTCTACAAGTTCTACTATTTTCCTCAAAAAAATATCTTGATATTTCTTTGTTACTAAAATTGTTAATGCACCGTCTACACAAAGAGTTCCAGCGAAAACCTCATCTTCTTTTGTTTTCAGGATAGGCATTGATTCTCCTGTTATTGGAGCTTGATCAATGTATGACTTTCCAGAATAAATGACTCCATCTAGTGGAATTCTCTCACCTGCTTTAACAATAATGTGTGAGTTTATTTCTACACTTGTTGCAGGAACAATTAATGAACCATCTTTTGTTTTCAAAGTTGCTTTTGAGGGGGCATAATTTATCAAGCTTTCAATAGAATTCTTCGCACTCTCAACACTAATATTCTCTACTAATTCAGCTATAGAAAATAGAAAAACAATACTAGTTGCTTCGATATCTTCTCCTAAGATTATTGCTCCTATTGCTGCAACTGTCATAAGTATATTAATATCAATCTTCAAACCCTTCAAAGAGTAGAAGGCTTTCCTAAAAATGAAGACACCACCAATTAACATACCAATAATATAGGCAATTCGTGATCCCATAGGTTTTACAAATACAAATTGTAATAATGCTCCAGTTAATAACAATAAACCAGAAACTATGATTGTATAGAGCTCTTTCTTCTTGAAAATAGACCTCCAGATGCTCTGTTGATGGCGTCTCTCCAATTCATCTTGTATTTCATCTTCTGATTTATAATCTGAACTCTCTTCTTTGTATAGAGAGTAACCAGCTTTTGTGATAACAGATTTTATTTGTTCTTCAGTTACTTTATCTGGATCAATTTCAAAATAGATTTTCTTAAAAACAATGTTAATTCTTACGTCAAGTACTCCCTTCAACCCCAGGAGTTTCTTTTCCAGAGTTTTTCCGCATCCTGCACAATCTATTCCAATGACTTTGTAGGTAAGTTTTGTATTTGACATCTTGAATTTTACAGCCTAGTTTATTTCAAAACTTCTTTTACAAAACAATAACTCTCACTCATTTTAATCTATAGTTTGATTTAGAAAATAAGAAAGCAATAATTAATTGTTTTTATTTGTAAGTGGTTTGAATTCTCTTCCAAAACGAGACTTATTACTAGTTTTTTAAACTATAAAAAGAAAGAAAACTCGGCATTTGAGAACTGCTAGAATTATTGTGATAGTCATGAGTGCAAAATTCTATTTCAAATCAGCAATGAGAAATATAGCAAATGGTAAAAAACAATCCGTGCTATATATTCTAGGCATATTTCTTTCAGTTTCATTATTGATTTCATTACGGTTATGGTCTTCGACAGCTGAAGACCTTGCAGCTCGTGATTTTCTTACAGATCAAGATTTCGAACTAAAAATCTCAACATACATGCCAGAAGATATTCCATTCATTCTTGACTGGTTAGATAATGATCCAATAGTCCAGAAAACATATGAAATGTATTATAATCTCGCTTGTTTTAATGCAGAGGAAAAAGAACCGGATTATATTTTCGACCCGCAAGATGACCCGAATGATCCTATATCGATAACAGCATTAGGTCTCTGGCCTAAAGATTCCTTGGATCGAATAGAAACTCAATTCTCTGTTCGTGGTTCATTTGATTTGCAACTCGGAGAAGTTCTTATCAGTGAATATGAAGCAAAGGAAATAGAGGGAATAGTAGGTTATGCCATTAAACCAGGTATGAAAATTAACATTAGTATTGCAAGAAGAAGTCCGGAATTAGGAGAAGTTCGTCTCTTTCATTTTGAATTACGACATTTCTATAATGTAACAGTTAAAGGTATTTACCGTCCTATACCAGCAATTTCAATGCTACAAAAAACCTTCTCTGCAAGCTTTCTCAGAGATTCAGTAATTTTCTTACGAGAAAACATTATTGATTCAGATATCCTTCAAATGAGAGCAAACGGAATAGAACCAGCCATTATGGTTAAAACCAAAGTAGATGAATTGAAAAAAAATGGCATTGGAGAAATTCTTAATATTCTTGAGGATTTAACGGATAGACTGAAAATCGCTTACCAATCTTCACAATATCTTATTTTAGATACTCCGACCATTGAGCTTCAACAATCATATAGTTTAGCTCAAACAGCAATTGTCTTCATGGTGCCTGTTATTGCTTCCAGTATAATTTTAACTTTATTTACTACGAATATTGTAATTGAGAAGAGAAAGGGTCAATTGTTTACCTTAAAAGATCGTGGAGGACAGAACTGGCAGATAATTGGATTAATACTTTTGGAATTCTTAATCTTAACACTTATAGGAATAGTTCTATCGATAGTAGCTTCTTTTGTAATAGCGTCTTTGATTCCATCTATTGCTTCTGGCAGTTTTTCAGGAGCAGTTTTTAGAGAGTTTATTATAAAAGTAAAATTCCCATTTACCTTAACACTTTACACAATCGTTAGTGTTCTTTTAATCTCGAGCCTATTCGTTTTAGTGAAATTAAGAATGGTTTTACAAAATAATGTTGAGGAGAAACAAAAACAAACAAGAGAACGCATTCAGAAGCTAGGTGTAATTATTACCGTCGGGGGGTTATTTGTTCTCACATTGATATTTTTGATCTATAATACAATCCAAAATCATTTGGATATAGTTGATGCTTACAACTTTGATATCAACCAATCACAACAAAGTATGATGGTCTTTCTAGCTATAATTCTACTTATAATCCTCCTAGCAATTGTTGCTACACTTATCAGCAACAATATCCTTGGAAAATTAAAATGGCTGTATGATAGATTCTTCTTAAACAAATCATTCTTTGTTACGAATTCTTTGAGAAATTCACAGAATAAATTAACTACGATTTTGATAATACTCATCATTATCTCATGCTTCAATGTTTTCACTTTGAACATCTATGCAACGATAAGAGCAAATGAACAAGCAGAACAATATTACCAGAATGGAGCAGATTTACGGATTCACACATCATATGTAGAATCCACCTATGGAACGAATATATCAGCTATTGAAGGCATAGGCGAAGTAATGCCAGTGCTGAGAACTGAAGGTAAGCTAATCTACAACAGAGTTACAGTTTACGGTATCGATCCCATTGTTTATTCTCGAATTGGTCGGTGGGATAGTGTTTATACTAATCAAGATATAATAACTGATATGCTGCATAATCTGAATGAATCGGACAAAGGAGTAATTATTAGTGATTTTGTTTCAGAAAGATTAAATCTCACCATAGGATCAACATTTACTATTGCAGAATTGCCTTTTGGAATTGCTTACGAATCCTTTGAAGTTAAAGGTATAATCCATTCAGCACCTGGTTTTGGTCTTGCATATGGTATTAATATTGAGTTAAACCAACCAAATCAAGAATTCCTTCTGGTTAATGACAGAACATTAAGAGAAAATCATTCAATCACAGATACAAATCTGTTCTTTGCAAAATTAAAACCAGATGCTGATGAAAACAAGGTCGTTGCGGAGCTTTTGAACTTTGAAAATGTAATCAGTGTTAATCCTGAGGTTGTAAATGAACAATTCGTTGGAAAATACATAAGAAATTATATTCCTGATGTCAAGACATTTCTTTTGATACAAATTGTTCTTATGAATGCTGTTGGACTTATAATCATTGGAAATAATATTGAGTTCATTCTAAAGCAAAGAGACCAGAGCAATGCAATACTCAATAGTATAGGTAATTCCACAAAAAGTCTTATCCAAATTATTTTTGCTGAAATACTTATTATCGAAATAACTTCTATTATAATTGCATTTATTGTTGGTTTTCCATTATCTATTTTCAGTGTTCAATTTAATAGACCTATTTTCACGAATCACAACATCTTAGATTATACTTTCAAAATGGATGTTATTGGGATCCCAATTTTTATTGTAGCAATACTGGCTATCTCACTCTTAGTTACAATTCCATCAATTGTGAGGTTTTCAAAACAAAATATCTCTTTAATGCTAAGAAAGTGATTAGAAAGAAAAGACTCCGAGAAAGATAGTGCCAATGAATATTGCCAAAGCAATTGCAATCATTATTGTGAAAATAGACCAATGCCATTTCAAAATATAATGACCATTAGATAGTCTTATCGGGATTAGACTTATCAAAACTATTTGTGAAGTAAAGAAAGCAGCATTTATGAAAAACATCGCAATGTCGACATTTGGTAGAAACCAGCCTAGAAAAATGAAGGTAATACCAAGTACTAAATTAGTAAATAAACCAATGGAACTAACAAGTCCCTTATGTCTTTTAGTCATTAAATGGATTTCAGGAATAACTACCATACCTGGGAAAAAGATTATCTTGATGGGAGAAATTGACATTACTAAATTAATTATTATACCTATTTTTGATAGTACATATCTTGAGGAGAAACCATATTTCTTTGCTAATAGCTTCTTTGGAAAAACTAATGAGAAATATACTAAGATTATAGTGAGTGAAATAAAACCTAGATAAGACCAAGGAAGATTTGACATAAAGATTGAGATAATGCTGTATGAAAAAACCATTAAGAGTAAACCTAAGAGGAAATCCAGGATTTCATTACCAACTGAAAAATAATCACCGACCATTGAAAAGAATAAACGATCCATAGCTTTTCTTCTGGTTGGTCTTGTGGTATAGACTTGGCCTGAATCATCGGTAGTATAATAGTGAGAGTCTGGTTCAAAGTATTCTGGCTCGATTGGAGCACTTTTTCTTCGTTGACGTCTGGTTCTTTTCTCACTAACTTCTACTTTTGTTGCTTCCTTTACATTTGATTGTGTATAGGATGGAGAAGTAGCAAGATGAAGTTTCTCACAATCATGGTTTTCTGGTAAACGATGTGTAGTACAAAATGACTTAGTGCAATATCGACATTTGAAAGGTAAAGCTTCCTTTCTGCCACAGTCAGGATATTCACAAGTAACCATTTTCTAAATCCACACTTCTAAGGGAAGAGAAGTGATTTATAGCAATATCTTTTATTTTGAATTGAATATTGTGAAAGATTTTCTTACATTGGAATTACTGGGATTGAATCCTTGCTTAAAAGCTCTTTCGAACACTTGATGAACTCTACAGAAGTCCTTACAAGATACCAGATGATAGTCACAAATATAACAGAAACCCAAACAACTGCAGGAATAATTTGAGCTAGCTTTAATGCTGGTAGGACAATTATACGATAAAAGAAAGAATTCTCTGATGCAGGCGAATCGGATAGTCCTAGAAATACTTCAGTATTTTGAGCTTCATAAAATACTAGTGCCAGTCCATGTATTAACGTGAGAAGAGTGAACTCAATTAATAGTCCTTTCTTTTTCCGAAGAGCGATATATGGAATAAACCAAGCTAGAATTTGTATATTAATTGCTTTGAAAGTTAGTGCAAATATGAAAATGGGCAGAAAAACTAGTAACGTAATTGTAGAGAGTGGTAGTTTGTCAATTGTATGTTTTTTCATTAAATCCTTGTATCTTGTTATGTATATTACAAACACTACAAAATAGATACCAACAAAGAACGCCATGTAGGATTTTTGAATAAACAACGGTTCGTTTTGAGATGCATAAGTATCCTCTATTCCTCCGACATATTTCATTTTAAAACCATTCCAGATAATGAATATTGCATGCCAAATTGAAAAACCATAGGCAATATGAGAATCTCTTAACAAGATGGCTGAAACAAAATCTGATGGAATGGTAACTAAGAATGGAAAAATGGGCAAGAGTCCCAGAAGCAAGCCAAGAATAAAAGGAAAGATATCATCCTTTTTCATCCAAAAAATCACAAAAGGAAGAAAAATAATACCGATGTATTTTGCTGAGGAACCTAGCGCTGCATAGAAAGCAATACCAAACCAATTACCAATCTGAATACAATAAATGACCATAGCAAAACAAAAAATGAGAAGGCTATCATATCTTCCACCACCAGTTTGTAGTATTAACGGCAAAGCAAACGCCACAAAATACCCAGCAGTTAATTTTGATTTTCTGACTTTTTCAAACGTGGGATCATCCAAGACATTTCCTTCGTAATCATGCTTTATTATGGCTTTTTCAACTATTTTCATCACTGCTAAAGCTATACCAATATCTGCTAAGAGAAAAGGAAATTTCATAAACATTCTAAGAACAATGATATTGTTTTTCCAAGGACAAATGAAATACATGGTCACATACAGAATATCTGCTAAAGGCATATGTGTTGATACAATATCTGTATAAAGTCTTTCACCTGCAAGAACTCGTCGGGAAATATCAATGTAGAAATCAAAGTCCATTGGCCACTGGGTAAACAGGATAAAAAACAATCTACAAGCTATCACAAGAAGAATGATTCGTATTTCCGGCATTTGCCAGATTTTTTTGCCAATAGAAGTTATTTTAGACCAAGAAGTACTTAGTCTTCTCTTATCAGTAGTTTCATCAAGAAAATAATCCAAATCTTCTTCTATGAATTTCTGAGAACTCCTACTTCCAATTCCCTTAAATAATTCTTCCAAATCTATTTTGAGTTTTTTCAACTAATAACCCCTTTATATTTTGTGGAATCCTCAACTACAAGCATTTGTTCGGTACTTTTGTAGTAAGTAATTGAATCTAAGATTAGACTCAATCAACTCTCTAAGATTTGCCTTAAATACTTCTAAATTCTTTAGGGGGTTAAAAAATCACTTTTATTAGAAGGAATAAAAATAAAAAAATGAAAAGGGTGTGCGAAAAATTCGCACATTAACTTATTTGATATTATTTCAGTTATTTACGTCGCTTAATTAGACCTATAGCTGCAACTGCGAGTAGTGCTGGAATAGCAACTAACCAAGTGTATCCTGGGAAGATTCCGCCTTTAATTGGATCGGGAGGATTGTAGTCTGGATTGACAATTTTGAAATCAAAATCAATGGAAATTGTTCCAGTTGGCATATCAGAAATTGTTGCGAAATCAGAAGTGATTGTTACATCGACATCTGCTTTTATTCTCATTCCTGCGAGTATACCTGATTCTGAATAAGCTACCCAACCTTCTTGATGAAGAACTGCATTGATGTCAAT
>DAOVPS010000184.1:0-6100 GCA_030629105.1 Candidatus Heimdallarchaeota archaeon | reverse complement strand
GAAGGGAATATAGGTAATGAATGCGGTGTCTGGATGAGGAAGGGAATTATCGAAATAGGTGGAAATGTCAATTTGTTCCTAGGCATACATATGCACAATGGTCTAATTATTGTTGATGGAGATGTAGAGGAACGAGCCGGAGCCGAAATGACTGGTGGAATCATAGTTATAAAAGGTAAACTCAAAAAGAATCTTCCATCATTTGAATTTGTGGGTAAGAAAAACGATATAGAAATTGAGAAATACGGTGTACTTGCTGGTAGTTATCTTGAATTTAAAGGAGATTTTGCAGAGAGAAAACAAGGATCGATGTTTCTCTTAGAAAGCAAGAACACTCATTTACTTTGATTTTTTCTTATTGAACTTAGTTGAATCACGATATTTTATACCGTACTAGTATAAACACTGCGTGATGCTATATCATATATCGTTTCTAAAAGATTCAAGTTAACAATATCTTGTTCAAAAGATATGATACCATTTGCAGAAATTTCAACATCAAATTGAAAATTCACTTCTCTCAGAGTAATTTTGATTTTATGATTCTTTGGTTTATACATTTTCAAATTTTCAAGATAGAGCTTATTGTCGCTAATAAGAACTTCAAGATTTCCGGATAAATTCTCATCAATGCCCAGATCACTGAGTGTTAATGATTGAGGAGTAATTTTTAGTCTTGTTTTTGATAATCTAATATAGAAATTCAATAAATCGAAATCGCAAGGTGAAAAACGCAGATTAATTCGTTTACTAAGAAAATCTATGGCTCTTTTTATGTGTGTTTTTCTGCCTGTGAAAAAACAAAGGAATATTCCAACAGGGGTTTCTAAATCAACTGGTGGGTCGATAATTTTTATCGATGTATCATCATATACAATCATAGTCTCAGATCGCATTGATGGAAGTGTTCTATGAGGGAAAGCAAATTTCTTTTCATGCATTGTATAATATTTGCCTTGAAAGAAGCTACTTGCCAAAGGATCAAAAGTAACAAATTCAGTATCAATTGAAGGATTTCCAAAGTCTATACTTGCAAACTGCTCATCAGTAAGGTGTTCTTCACCGATTAAATAACCCCAATACAATGCGATTGTGTTCAAAGCAATCAACTCAAATTTGCTTATTGCTATAATAGAAAACAGTCTTAATAAAAATTTCATATGAGGACTGAAATTATGTATTTTTTATCTATTACATATTCATATATCGTTCTGCAGCTGAGGGTTCTTGTTCTTCTTCAGCATCTTTCAACATTCTTCTTCTAATTTTTGCTGCAATATAGATTCCAATTGTTATAAAAAGCAATATACCTATTCCAGAGATTAATCCAATAACCCAAGGTTGAATATTATTAGATTGATAAGTATAAGTCAAATCCAAGTTTGCAGGTGAGCTGTTAGGATTAAAGAAGACAAAATAAATTGATCCGTTTATATCAGTTGTAGTTTTACCACTATCTTGAATTCCATCATAATACCCGATGGTTTCAAAATAAGCAGATCTCTCGCTCAAACTTTGACCTTGCATCGTATTAAATTGCTCCTTAGTAACTTCTCTTCCTTGTACAGACAAGTCTGAAACCCAGAGATACTTTGTTACTTGATTCTCTGTGAGATTTACTTCATGAATAAAAGTCCAACTTTGAAGAGGTAGTGAATAATTCCTATTTATTGGTCCAGGAGTTTCTTCGCCATTTATATCAACAAAAGATATCATAGAAGTTAAAACTAGAATGATAGAGAATAAATGAATTAAATGAGAAAAGATCCTCTTCTTTTTCATAATATATTAAAAGAAATTTACTAACATAAAAAATTTGGGACAATTGCTTTGTTTTCTTTTACCAAGAACAGTCTTAATGAAAGACTGCGTTTTTACTGTTTTTGATTAAAAATCATTTAATTCTTTAGAAAGAGTTTTTAAGTTATTTACTAATAAAAAAGAATACCAAGTTTATGACAATAACATGAACTTACTGACTCATTACAGTCGATTTAGATTCAAATTAAGGTGGAACATAAAACATGTCCAAGGAAAAAAAACCTAAAGCGAAGAAAGCTGACAAAACAGAGGAAAAAGCTAAAGCAACTAAAACCAAAGCAAAAGCCAAACCAAAAGCAACTAAAGCCAAAGCAGAAGCAAAGCCAAAAACAACTAAAACCAAAGCAAAAGCAAAGCCAAAAGAAACTGAACCAAAAGCAGAAGCAAAGCCAAAAGAAACTGAACCAAAAGCAGAAGCAAAACCAGCTGAAAGCAAACCAAGATCAAAACCGGATAACACAATTTTCGTTGGAAACAAGCCAGCAATGACTTACGTACTTGCGATTATGACTTGCTTCAATGAAAACAAAGCTAAAGAAGTACAAATCTGCGCAAGAGGGCGTGCTATTAGCACAGCAGTTGATGTAGCTGAATTAACAAGAAATAGATTTATGTCAGAACTTAAAGTTAAATCAATAATAACAAGCACTGAACAAGTTGTTCGAAGAGAAGGTGGCGGAGTAGCCAACGTTTCAGCTATTGAAATTACTTTGTCGAAATAATTTCCTTCTTTTTCTTATATTTTCTTGTTTTTTTCTTTTACTTTTTCTTTATTTATTCATAGGAGAATTAATAAGGTACAAATTAACTGAGAAACCAATTTAATTAAAATTTGACCAACCACTGTTGGTGTTTCTGATTATGAAAACTGCAATATGTGCTTTTTGTGCTCAAACAGGGATGCTCTGTAAAGATTGTCAAACCAAGTTAGCAGAAGGCGAAATAACCGATACAGACATAAAAATTGCTAAAACAGCAGTTGACTTTGAGAAAAATAATCCAAATGCTTCCAAAGTATCTATATTGGAAACCATTGAAAGACCAAAATTTATTCTCTTGATAGTTTCTCCTGGATCTATTAGATTCTTAACTGGAGGTACTCTGGATTTTGACAAACGATTAGAACGGGTTTTGAATAAACCAGTTAAATTAATGGAAAAGAGTAAAAATAAAAGAAAAGTTATAGATGCCATCTTTTCTCCCGCATTAATAAGTGGTATAAATACAATTTTTGTGCCGATTCGTTCAGCCCAACCTGGGCAATCTTCTGTAGAAGAAGAAACTATAGTTGTCCTTTCTCTAGACGAAAAAGAAAAACTTCCTGGCACTGTAAAAGAATTGATTGATTTAGTAAAACTCGTTGCTGGTGAAGACATAAGAGTTGAATTTCGCTAAGAGATGAATTCATTTTTTTTATCTTAAAATCAATACTTCAGAGGATTTGCCTTCATTAATTCTCGTAATACAACAGTTGCGTAGGAACCTCGTTTTAAAGTAAATTGTGTAACTAAATAATCTTGTTTCTCGGAATCAATATCTACGGAGTAGGAGAGGTTTTCAGGTATTAATGCGATTCTTCTATTTGACCCAAAAAATCTGAGTGTTGGCATATGCTTGACCTTAAAATTATCGAGTTTAATGCCATCTTCTTCAAGTAATGATTTTGCATATTCCGATAACACATTATCAGTTAAATTTGTTTTATACCCAATTATAGGTAAGATTGCTATATTCTCTTCTAATTCATCTATAGGATTGCTTGATAGGTTACCAAAGATTCGAATCCTTTCTGATAGCATTAAATTCCAAATGTATGATTGATACGCATGAATGAGGATTCTTTGAAGATTTTTAGGTAAAATATGTAATGCTCCAAGAAAATCATTCGGTTTTTTACTCAAGTATTTCAAGATTCGCTTTTCAAAAATCATACTACTAGGAAGTAATTTCATAGTTTCTTTCGGATCATTGGTTTCTTGAAATGTTTTTCGAGCAAAAATGGTTGATTCAGCTTCATCGTCTGTTGTATAAGAGATGTAAAGATGAAGCGCTTTCTCTATTTCGCCAAGCAATAAGAATTTGCCAATGATGTGGGAAATAGGTCTTCGTGTTCCAAAACGTTGATGCCCAAAATAATTTGGTATCCCATTGAATTCATTAATTTCTTTAATGATATTCTCTACTTTTCGGCTTATCTGCTCTTTCCCATCATTTAATTCTCTTATTTTAATTGTAAAGTGATTTCCATATAAATTCCCAAGGTAAGTTTTGTAAATAGTTGTTCTTGGTGATCGTATTATTATTCCTTCAAGCTCCAATTCACTAAGCTTTTCTGGCGGTATTTTCCAAATCGTTGCCCTTTGAGCAGTAACTGCTGTTTTATCTTTTGTTCCAGCAATATTAATATCATTTAGATCTCGACCAAGCGATGCAGAAATTTTGAAAAGAGCGTTATTACTTTCAATATCATTTTTTATTAGTACAAATTCTGTAAATAATCCCGGTTCGTTATTACCTAAAGAAAAATTCGGATCATTAATGGGTATTTTTCGTCCATCCAACAAAATTTCTTCTACTTGGAAATCTTTTGGAGTGGCACGTAATTTTCCATCAATTCCCTCTGTTTCAGTACAATAATAGAGTATCCCCATTTTTTTCTCAATGGGGTGACTTTCTCTTAATTCTCCTTCTACCATTCAGATCAACTAAAAATCTCTTTCAGAGTAGTTTAAGATTAGATGTGATTTTATCGATGATGTTATTAGGAGCGGGACCAATTGCTACAGCTGTTGCAGTGCCAGGAGGTAATTCTGTAAGTCCTGCATCATTCACAAAAGAGCATGGAAGATTTTTGCTTCGAGCTTTTCGATAAATTAACTCTAATTCTTCCTTATTTGCTATTTGCACGGCAACTTTTTTTTGTCCTTCAGAAAACCAGCTTTTTACCCACTTTAGTTTTGCTCTTTTTGCTTCTTCTACAGCGATTACTGCTGCATGAGCTGCTTGGATAGCCATCTTACCTTTTGACATTTTGAGATCTGTGCGAATAGCTATAATCATTTTGTATTGAAATTCTTCAGTTCTCATCTGTCAATCACATCATTTTGGGCATTCTGATTCTATTTATAATTCTTTATGAAGATTTATTGATTTTAGTATTAAATACAATCTAGTTAATAATATTATTAACTGATATAATAGAACCAACAACTTAAGAATGAATAAATAACTTACATCCTATATATTAACTAATTCAAATAAGGAAAATCCATTCAAGTATTTTTGGGGTTCGTAGTTTGGAGTCCGATATTACCATTGTTGGAGCTGGACCAATTGGTTCCTTAGCTGCTATACATGCTGCTAAAAAAGGAATTAAGGTTTCCATTTTAGAGCAACGGAAAGAAATTGGCATTCCAGATCATTGTGCTGGTTTGCTGAGTGTTAAAGGTTTAACTCTCCTAGGCTTAGATAATTTACCCCGAAATATAATACAGAATACAAAAATACAAGGAGCAAAATTTTATTCTCCTTCTGGTCAAATCTTTTCAATAAGAAGAAAAGAAACTCAAGCATATATTATCAATCGATCATTATTTGATCAATTCCTAAAACAAAAGGCTGAGAAAGCAGGAGTCATTTATCTGACGAACAAAAAAGTGCTTGACGCAAATTTTGATCGTACCAAAAAGAAGTTAACTTTAGAGTATCTTGATCTAAAACTGAAAAAGAAGAAACAGCACACCACTACTATAGGAATTATTGCTAGTGGATCTAAAAGAAAAATTGCTCAAGACTCTGGATTCAAACAAATCCCAAATAGGAAGTATCTCACAGGATATCAATATGATATTGAAAACATATCTGATTTGGATATTAATATGGTTGAAATCCATACAAGTAATAAACTAGCTCCAGGTTTCTTCGTTTATATTCTACCTACTTCTCAAACTTCCGCAAAAGTTGGTTTAGCTTCTAGACTGAAGCCATCAATTGATCAACTTAATCATTTCATCCAAAAACATCCAACTGTTAAAGATAGATTTGTTAAAAGCTCAATTAAAAAGAAATATAGTGGCAGAATTATCATAAATGGTCTGCTAAGAAAAACATCAACAAATGGTCTATTAATTGCAGGTGATGCTGCGGGACAAACAAAAGCAACCACAGGTGGGGGTGTGATTACAGGTGGCATCGCTGGTATCATAGCTGGTAAAATCGCTGGGGATTCTATTCTCGCTCAAGATAATAGTAAGAGATTTTTGAGAAAGTATGATGTTTT
>DAOVPS010000045.1:0-17476 GCA_030629105.1 Candidatus Heimdallarchaeota archaeon | reverse complement strand
TCAGGATTTTCATGAAGAAGTTAAAAGGAAATATGCGACGAGCAAAAATAGATGATTGTGCTTGGTTACCAAATGAAACTGCTGACTTCTTTATTACTAGTATGGGAATATTCGATGAAGAAGTTATCCCTGAAAAAGATAGCGAGTCGACTCAGAAAACAAAAGACAAAGAAGCGATTGAAGAGCCAGTATCTAGTCCATTGCTGGCTGGAATAAACGAAATAGCTGATCTCAAGGAAGAAAAAGAAACGAAAAAAGAATCAGTGAAGAAAACTACAACCAAAAAAGCAACAAAGAAAACTGAAAAAACATCTGAGAAAGAAAAGCAGAAAATTGAAAATACTATCATGGATGTAGAAGCTGACCTCGTTGCAGTAGATGAAGCTCCAACTGAGATCTCAAAAGAGGAAAAACCTAAATCGAAATCTTCTGGAAAAAAGTCAAAAGTTCCCGCTTGAATCAAGAACTAAAACCCGGACCAGTTCCAATAAAATATTCTCCAGATCAAAAACATACACAATTTAGTAGAAAAGATAAGAGGTTTTCAATGTCGAATACTACTAACAGAAATATTGCTCTCATTTCCTTTGGTGCTTTTATCTGGTCAATATTTTTTGCAATTCAAGGGCAATTTTTGAATGATTATATAGCTGATTTAACAAAATATACTCCATTAATAATCTCATTAATGGTTAGTCTAGTAGCAATTACTGGAGCAATTGCTAGTATAATTGCCGGGTCGATTAGTGACAATTTAAGATTGGATTTTGGGAGAAGAAAAATATTCATCCTTATTGGAGGAACTTCTTCAACCCTTCTTTTATTCCTTCTCCCATTGGGTAAATCCATTGCTATTATTGTTGGCTTAAACGTTGTAATGAGCATTATGAACACAGCAGCCTTTGTTTGTAATAATTCATTAATTCCTGACGTGACAACTGATCAAAAACTTGGAAAGACAAATGCTATAGCTCTATTTGGTACCTCGCTTGGTACAGTAGCAGGATTTGCGATAATGCTCTTAAAATCCTCTTCTAATGTGTTTTTTGCTGCAGGTGCAATTTGTTCACTAGGTTTTCTCATTGTTGGTTTATTCTTTCAGGAATCAAAAATTGAAACCAAACCAAAGAAATGGCTAGCTGAAATAAAACAAACTTTTCTCTTAAGTAGTATGAAATCTGAGAAGAATTTCTTTAGATTCCTCATAAGTCACTTCTTTCTTCATGTTGGTATAAGTTGCTATATTCCATTTCTTCTTATATTTTTAACACAAGAAAATAATCCCGCGAGTGGTGAATTGGTTGGATTAGGTTTATCATTACACAACGGTGAAGTTTTGATTATTTTTACAGTAATGACGATCATCTCTCTGCTCTTTTCAATACCTTTTGGTTTTTTGATTGATAAAACAAACAAACACCATATCTTAATTATCTCTAGAGTATTCTTTGCGGTAACAACTGGACTTTTTGCTCTAACACCTATCTTTAGAAATTGTAATCCTCTTGTGATTGGAATTTTGTTTATAATACCATTTAGCATCGCAAATACTGCAGATATCATCTCAAGAGGGGCACTTATGCACAGTCTTGCTCCAGCAGAAAAAAGAGGTCAGTTTATTGGGTTGTTATATTTAGTGAAAACACTCGCTCAAATTCCAGGAGTTATTATCGGAGGAGTTCTTGCTCAATTCTTACTAAACGGATACCAATATTCCTATTTGGTAGGTGCTATCTTTCTCTTAATCTCAATTCCATTCATATCACTATCAAGTTTTAAATTACTTAATTTTAAATCACTTGACAAGAAAGTAACTACTGGGCCATAAAAATTGACTTCTGTTTTAAAAAGAATGTCTTAATGCATCTGAAAGGACTTTATCCAAATCTTTGAATTGCTGGCATAATTTAGTCAGGCCCAAATATTCTGTAAGAGGAGTCAATGCAGCTATGAGTGATTTTAGGCTTACTTCAACACGTAATAGATCTCCTTCATAGAGCTGGTGTTTCCTGATTACTTCTAAAATCTCTCTACCTAGAATTACATGCTCATATATTGGACGTTTATAGCTAAGATTATCTATAAAATAATCACTATCATTTATTTCCGGGAGTATTTTAACACAAAGATAAAGTAGTTCAGTTAGATTTGGTTTCGTTGATACGACATCATACATCAACCAATTCTTTAGTTGTTCAAATTTCTTTCTTGTTACACCCATTTCAGAACAAATACTTCCTTTTGTTGTAGTTCGAAATTCCCCTTTAGTATTCTCGCTTATATAACCATTAATAATGAGCTTCTCTAATAGAGAGAATTCAGAATCTAAAATCCTCCTCACTGTATTCAAAGGTAGATGCTTAAACACAAAGATTCTATGCTTGCACAAGAAACTTTGATTTGGACATGAGCAAAATATGTGATCTTCTTCTAACGAAACAATAATTTGTGTTTCATTATCCCTAATGTATATAACTTGACTTTCATTCCCATCAATCGTTTTAGTAATTTCAAGTTCACTTTCAAGGAATAATCTTTCCAAACTTAATAATTTTTCATTATCGAATTTTTCACTTTGTTTGAGTAGAATTTTGAATGATTTCTTACTTTCTTGTTGCCATTCCTCGAGCGTTGAATTCTTTTTCTTAGATTCTTTCCACCTAATAAAATCAAAAAATGTCTTATTCAAAAGATCTAGTAAATCTTGGAATGTAGGGTGATTATTGTAAATAAGCGATAAAATTAATTTCTCAAGTTCATCTCTGCATATTAGCATACTATTGATTTCATCGAATCTTGGTTTAATAGAAATGTGTTGAGAATCTACTTTGGAAGACTCTTCATTATTTTGCCAAAATCTCTGACGGATTATTTTTTTCTCTCGAGAATCACTAACCAGAACAGTACATTTACCATATACATCATAACCTGGTCTCCCAGCTCTTCCAGCTACTTGATGGAAAACGTTTCTATTGAGCCATTCATTATTCCATCTTTTCGTATCAAAAATTATGACCTCTCGAGCGGGAAGATTAACACCAGCTCCCAATGTTTCAGTACAAAACAGAACTTTTATGAGATTTTGACGGAAAAGTTCCTCAACAGCTTTTCTCGCTAATCTGCCCAGGCCAGCGTGATGGAATCCGGTTCCTTTTTTCGCTAATTCATATAGTTGCCTATTTCCAAGGGTGTCCTTTGGTAAAGAAAGACTTTGTAGGAACGTTTCAATTTTCTGAGAGTCATCATTGCTTGTAAAGCTGCCTTTTTTGTGAATAAAATCTGAGTAATAATCTGCGTACTCCTCTGCTTTAGTTCTTGTTCCGCTAAAAATTAGCACTTGTGAACTATTCATTATATTGCTTGAGATTATACGAGTAATCTCTTTATCCGGATCCAAAGATGGTATTATATCAAAATCAAGAGGAATTTGTCTTTCTTCACTGATTAATAGGATCGCATCAAGCCATTTTGCTACATCCTCTGGATTTGCTATAGTAGCAGAAAGAAGTATTAATCGAACTTTACCAAGGAGAGTAGTTAAAATAGCTTCTAGAACAGGACCTCGATTTTGATTTCCTAGTAAATGAAATTCATCAATTATAACATTCTTAACATGAGTAATTAGATGTGGCATTCTACCAATTATTGTGCGAAATCTCTCATAAGTTGAAATCAAAATATTGCATTCTTTGATTTCCTCTTCATTGAAGTCTATTTCAGACATTGACATATGAATTTTCAAATTAAAGTGACGATAATCCCTTGCCAAACTACTTGCTTTTTCTTCAGCTAAAGCTCGCAAAGGTACTAAAAAAATTGTTTTCGAACTAGAAATTTCGATTACGTTCTTGCTTTGTGTGGAATAGTTTTCTGTGATTTTTGGAGTGATAACATTTTCATCATTGATTAAATCTTTTAGTGCAATTAATTCAGCGATTAAAGTTTTACCTGCCCCACTTGGAGCCACTACAACTAAGTTCGTGTTTGAGAAAATATGAGGATAAGCTTTCTTTTGAATCTCAGTCAGTTTCTTGAATCCTTTTTCAGCTTGAATATGTTTTAGAATTTGAATAGTGTTTTTTCTGGATAAATCATCAATAACCATTTCTTTTTTTCTCCGACAGGTAATTTTAATTTTCCAGCTTTCCTTTAAGGTAAAACTTCTTGATAATTCAACATTCATAAATGGGTATTACTTTGTATCTCAAGCAATTATTTATGGCAAAATCAAATAAACCACGATTAAGCAATTCTGTTGTAATAATTTCCTCATATGTTAAATGACAAAGACACTTAGCAAGATTGCAGGAACTGCAACTTACAACATCATTTGGAATACAATTACTATTCAATAATCGGACTGATTGCCATTCAGATAATAAAGTATGATTTTTCATTCTATGGATTCTTAGTTTTAATTTCAATAATCCCTTGTGTCCTATAATTAGCATGTGTATATTCACCTGACTGTTGATTCATTGATCAACTCACAATGAATGGGAATTAGTACATCGAAATGAGTATACTCCTATTATTGTTTCAACTAAATACTTTGGAATTTTGTTTAAAAATAGCAAATTGATTGAATTTATGAGACGCAGTTCGTATAAGCAACTAATTAATTCATGCTCGTTTACTTTTCCTAGATAACTTCACATTCCAAATAATTAACACAATTGTTGAGATGCAGATAAAACTTGCGAGTCCAATATTCGTTGATGGAGTTATTAGGGAAGTTTCAGTTCCGGTTACATATGGATATCCTAATGCTAACCACCCGAAATAACCTTCTAGCATATTTGATACATTTGTGTATCCTAAATCTTCGACTTTTTGGGCTCCTGTTTTTGATCTATAACCATCATCGCAATAGACAATGATTCCCGTTTCATTTTCTTCAGGCAATAAATAGGCATAGCTGTTTATGTAGTAAACATTAATGTTAATTGATCCGTTTATATGACCATCTCGATATTCTATTGAAGAACGAACATCAAGTATGAAAATAGTTGGATCTAAATCGATTCTCCTTTTTGCTTCTTCTGGTGTAATGTCCTCAAAACTTGAGCTAGTTACGAAGAGAAAACCTGTCATGGAGAGAAGTGTTAGAAAAAGAAAACAAGTTTTGATCATCACTTTTTTTAGATTCATACTTTTTCCACACAATTAATTATTGATTAAATCTTAACTAGATGATTACTTGGTTACAATATAAAGTACTAATTAAAAAATTATTTACATATTAAATCTTAACAATTAAAAGGCATGAGCTTTAATTATCTTTAAGAATAATAATTTGTATAGTAATATAAAATTCAAAAGTGAAGAATATGTCTCTTACAACAAAATCTCTAGTTGAAGCTGCAATGGTTCCACATGCTATGGTGGATGAAAATGATAGTGTAACAATCGTTGCCAAAGTTCTTTTACAATCAAATAAAGGCTGTGTTTTTGTTACTAGTATTGGTGAAGTTATTGGGATAATTACTGAAAGAGATACCTTACGTTTAATTCTAAGAGAAGGTGGAATGCTTTCTCCAGAAATAGAGGCTAAAGATTTTATGATTAAACCTGTAGTCACTATACACAAATCAGCAACTTTAGCTAAAGCTGATGATTTAATGGAGCAAACCAATGTCAATCGATTAGCAGTAGTTGAAAAAGAAGATTCATTGATTGTTGTTGGGCTAATAGATGCAGATATGATTCGCTCCTCAATCAAAGTTGAGTTATTGAAAACCTTAAAGAAACGGCAAAAATACTTACAAGACAAATAATTCCTTTGTCTTAGTTTTTTTTCTTTTTGTTTTCTTTTTCATTCTTATTTTTTCTTTGAAAGTGCGAGCAATCATCAGTGAATTGACAAAACTTGCACATCCATTGTTGAGGGCATTCACCTGGAGTTCTTTTACCTCTCCAATACCCAACAGCCCAATCCATATCCACCTCAAAACTTACTTCATGGAAAAATGTTCTATCAGAATGGACGGTTTGTTGATCTACTTGATACAAATAGATCGCATTTAGCTCTTCGGAAAGCGTTGGCAATCCTCGGAATGTATCAAAGATTTTAGATAATAGCTCAATTGGTTCTTTATCAGTCAGTAATTTTTTCTGTTCTTCAGGTAGCTGGTCTAGTAAGTTATCTGAAGGAATTAAGACATCTGGCATTTCAAAATAATTTTTAAACATATCAATTGTAAATTTTCCATTTTTTAAGTCGTTTAGTAAATGCCAGTATACCTGTAATTGAATGCGATTTCTTCTTTTTTGTTCATATGTTGGCGCTCTTTTGGATTTTCTTGTTTTGTAATCTGTAATTATCATTTGTTTTTGATCATCGGGTGAAGATTCAAAGGCTAATTGGTCTATAATTCCTAGACAATACATATCTTGAATTTTACCAATCACCGGGAGCTCTCGAGTAACTCCTATCTGCTGTAGGGTTTGTAATTTAGTATAAATCTGTAGAATATAGGCAATAATGCCATCATTTAAGGTTGTAACAGTTACCTCAACAATTGGTCCTAATTCTTCTTCTAATAAACGATGGATTTGTGATCCCACAATCATTTCCTCTGTGGGCTCCATTCCAAGATGTAAACGTAAATGGAGCTGCATTTCACACCAAAATTGATCTGCTATTTTGCTTGGGGAAAGATTCCTCACTTGCGGTAATTTTGATAAATCAATTGAGGGTTCTCCTTCTTCTTTAGGGATTAGTTGATCATCATCATTCATGTTAAGTATTCATTTTCTCTATTACATTTAACGTTAACGTTTGTTGGGAAAATGGTGTCTAATTGTGGTCTTTTTATGCTGATTTTCGAATATCAATTTTAGGCGATATCATGCTATGTAATAGTTATCAATTATTGATACTAGATTTGAACAATTTCTTGGATAAAATCAAGGATCTTCCAGATAATTTCACAAGAATTTTTTCTAATGCGGTAGCTTTTCTCGTTGCTATCTGTTTTGCCCTCGGTGTAGTTTTAGCGATTGTAGGAGCTATAAAATGGGCAACTGGCTGGGATGATAAGGGTGGGAAAAAAACAATAGTAAAGGGTATAGTTCTGATAGGAATATCGCTGATTGCTGGCGGTACTGGACTTACTATAGTAACCTTTATGTGATTCTTCTGTTGTTACCTATTCCCTTAAAACAATCTTAATATCTGGAAATGTTATTTGTTACTAGAAAGTATCAATCTGTTTGTGGAGTAATTTGTATGATGAAAATTCAAATACCAAGACGATGGTATCTAGCAATTATCGGATTAGCTGATTGGCGAGAGAAAGCAAAAAACATTCCTTTTCAAGAATACCAGGAACTCAAAGAAGTTATTGATAGCTATTTATCAAAAATCTATAAATCCTTCAGAAAAAGAGGTGCATTGGTTGGCAGTCTTTTTTGGTCCCAAGAAAATTTAGCTCCTATGTTTTTCCTAGAAGCTACAAGAGAAAATGAAAAATTCTTGAAAGAAAATAGAGTTATTTTTCAAAACGTCACGGAAAAGATAATTGGTAGTTTAACAAGTGAAGAACGCCAATCATATCTTGGTAAAAACCTGGAGGAGGTAATTCCCGAAGGCAGAACACTTATTCTGGATTGCTCGTTGCCTTCAAATGCTCCTTATTATCCTACAGCGGATCAACTAATGAAAATTTTTAGTGAAGCTTTTAATTCAGAATTTCTTACGATTAAGCGTTCTGAGCATGATTTAGATGGACGCAAGAATTGGTTATCAACTTTAGATAGTGTTCTAAATAGAGAATTAATTAGAGAAGTTGGTCCCGTTAAGAAATTGCGAGAAGTCAAAGAAATAGAAGGTAAAAGGCTTTATGACAAGACATCCCCAGGTGATTTCGAGAAAATCTCTCGAGTATTAACTGAAGCAGTTCCATTTAGAACTAGTTTGTTTGAAGTTGAGCAACCGAAAGCATCATATGATGATCGTGAAGCACTTGGACATATAGTAATACAATATTTAGCTACAAAAGGAGATTTACCAATAAAGCTTAGGTGGCGTTCTATAACTCATCAGAGATTAGGAAGAAAAATCGAAGAATTGATGTGGATTACATCTGAAAATATAGCTTGGAAAGAACTTGATAAGCTTCATGTTTATTCAAAGGAAATCGTTTATGATAAAGTGGAGAAAGTGATTGCTGATGTCGGTGGTATAAACGTTGATGCCTTGTGGTCGGATAGTGACTTTTCAAATAATATTTTCTTCTTATCAAAATTCGCTTTTTCAGAAGATGTTATGAAGCAATTACATAAATTTACAATTAATCCTCGAGAACAACTTGCAGAGCATATCGGACCTCGAACAACTGCTATGTATGAATTATGGCAAAAAGCTGGTTTAAATTTCAATATTCTTATCTTTGAGGTAAAAGGTTTAGATCCCGATGAAGATAAGAAACTAATTGAGTGGATAAAAGATCTCAAGAATAAGCAAAGTCCCGGTCCAAATTATTCAGCTAACAAAGAAATTATCAAGGAAAGGCATTTTAGACCCTTTTAGATAATTTCTTCTTTTATTTTTTCCACAGAAAATTTGTTTTTTGTGCGTACATTTCTCTAGTTCATTCCTTTAAAAGGTATTTTGTCGAAATACCTAGTGAGTGATGAAAAATGATGTCACAAATTCATGGACACCAAGAACGATTGATTCATGATGTCTGGGGTGAAAGATGTTTAGAATGTGACTGCACCCATAAACCAAAAGTCCATTTATATCATATTAAGAGCGAAGAAATTGCTGTATTAAACTGTTCAAGTTGCGATTTTACCATAGTTGTTGTAGAAATAGAAAAATTATCAGATACAAGCATAGCCGATGAAATCAAAAAAAGACAGGATTCCCTTGTTGCTACTCATCAATCATTTCCTTGAATAGATCACACCTGCACCCAACACAGATCTTAGCAAATGAATGAAATCAAAAGAAACAAATCTTGTATACCTGAGCATTAAAACAAGCTCAAAGTGAGGCCTCACAAAATAAAAGCAGAAAAAAGTGCAAAGGTATGCAATCTATGTCCAAAAACAAAGGATTTAATATAAGATTACCTAATTTATCATTAGGTTATAAAATAAACTTCGGTGAATGAAATTGGGTAAAGCAATAGTCATAATCTTCGCAGCTGTAACTCTCATCTTAGTCCCAGTAAGTCTTCTAGTTGTATCTGACACAAGTGTTGATACAGCTGATTATACCCTTGAATTTCAAGGCAGATTCTATGATGCAAAAATAGGTGGTGAATCTGGTTTTGGATTCTTCAAATTCGTAACAGGTGATGCAAGCCTTTTTGATCCCAATGCCTGGAATACTGCTTTCACAGCTGAACCATTTTTAGGTTTGGCAACTGGTACATTTATGATGATTTTATGGTATGTGGGCATGGGAATGATACTTGTAGGTATTATTGTCGCCTTCTTCAAATTGAAACTTTCAAGCCTTTTCTTTGGCTTAGCATTAATCGCTGATATAGGACAACCAATTGTCTGGTTTCTAGGAATGAAAGCTTCTGGTGTACCAGCAAACACAAGATTAATTCCTATACCACTTGGTGCATTACTTCTGTTAGTAACAATACTAATCGCTCTAACTTCAAAGAAGAAAGAATCATATTACTATTCTCCAGGCTATTCTTATGGCTATGGACGAAGATAAAAGTTAATCCTATCATTGTAGTACCCTTGGGCTAAAGCTCCAAGTTACTACTCTCAGTTCTTTTTATTCTAAAAACTAAAATACTTTCGGTTATCTCCATCTCTAGTTGCTCCTTTTTAAAGAAAAACTCCCAATTACTATTAGGAGTCGGATCTCCTGAAAAGAGAAAGGGTCACACTAAAATGGCTTGTGAAATAATACGAAATATCGAATTAGGAAAAATTGCTTTGGAAAACCGGGATTTCGCAAAAGCAACAGAAATCTTTTCGAATGCAATTATTGAAGAAAACAGTATAGATCCAAATTATTGGAGCTATTTAGCTGAATCGCTGTTTTATCAAGCTCAATTTGAGAGCTCATTGCAATGTTGGCATGAAGCAGCTTCTAAAGATCCACAAAATAAAATCATCTGGATTAGAATCAGTGCATTATATGCATTAATGGATCAAGAGGATTTAGCAATTCATTATTATCAAATTGCAGAAGGAATACCTGTAGAAGGTTAAGATAATTTCTGTTTTCCATTGGTCGAGAGTTCAAGGCAATTTATTTATTATAGTGTGGATAATGTCATACTAGTTTATTCAAAAACGGACAGAGTTGAAATCAATTGGCTTATACTATAACATTTACTGTGACTGAAAAATATGATCCAACGAGAAAAGAGCTGGGTTTAAAAGTTTCAATAAATGGATTTAACAAATATAAGGGAGCAAAAATAAGATTTACTGCATTCCCCCCTCAAGATAAAACATTCTCTAAATCTGGAGCAATGACTTTCGAAACAATCGGGCATCCTGGTAACAATCTCTTAGAAGTTATTGATTCCAAATCTCATAAGGTATTGCAAGTCATAGGGTCTATACATGGAAATATTTTCTCTGAAAGTGATAAAGGGCAAGAGATTTCAATATCTCATCAAACAAAGAAAGCAGTTGTTACTTTTAAGAAAGTATCAAAATTAAAAAATGAAATAATTCGTCTTGAAGCTTCCCCAAAAATTTCATTATTCTTTGGTCTGAATCCAGAAACAAATCAACCAGTCTATACTAAAAAGACAGACAAAAAAGGATCGTTTAAGGAAGAAATAACAGGTGTACTTTCCGACAAACACGAAATCAGAGTTTTAACCGGACAAATGAGCAAAATCTGTTCGATAAAACCTCCGGAACCTTAGAATTTTCTAATCACAAATTGTGAGTTTTCTTTTTAAACTGATTTTACTTTATTTCTTAAAAGTAAAAATAGTTTACGTTAGGCGGTTTTGAAATTTGGATGAAAGCTTATATGAAAAAATTTTCGAAATGGCTTCAAAAGAAAATGCAACTTATGTAGACATAAGGGATGAAGATTCACTTTATACTTCAATAGAAGTTATTGATGGAAAAGTGCAGACCTCATCAGCAGGATCTGAAGCTGGTATTGGAATTCGTTTACTTATAGATGGTGTTTTAGGATTTGCTTATGGTTCCAAGGAACACTATAATGACGTATTTCAAATGGCATTAAGTGCACAAAAAACATCAAAGAAATTATCAGAAGACAAGGTAGAACTTGCTCCTGTTGATATTGTAAAGGATAAAGTTGTAATTAAGCAGAAAAAACCAGCACAAGATGTTTCTTTTGAAGAAAAAATGAAACTTGTATTAGAAACAGATAAGCATCTGCGAGATGAAGAAAACAAAATCAAATCAACAAGGCTATTCTATACCGATGTCTTAAGAAGGCAAACCTTAGCTACATCTGAAGGTACTTTAATTTATGAAGAAAGACCATACACTAATTTCTACATGTTACCAACAGCCCGAGAAGGGACAGATACAAATCAAGGAATGGGTCGAGCTGGACATGTAGGTGGTTTCGAGCTTTTCGATTATGTTGATGTAGTAAAACGTGCTGAAGAAACAAAAATAAGAACAATTAAGGGTCTAGAAGCTAAACCAATTAAACCAGGAAAATATCCTGTAGTTTTAGATGGTTCATTAAACTTTCTTTTCGCTCATGAAGCAGCAGGTCATAGTACAGAAGCCGATTTTATACGAACTGCAGGTGTCTTAAGAGGTAAATTGAACAAAAGACTTTCACCTAATTTTGTGAATCTTATAGATGATGGATCCTTAGAATACATTCCCGGTTATAAATCTAGAACCTTTGGATTTATGAAGTATGATGACGAAGGCGTAGCTGTGGAAAGAACTGAAATCATCAAAAATGGTATTTTGAAAACATATCTAACAGATAGATCAAATGCATCACATTTCAATCTGAAACCAACTGGAAATTGTCGAGCTGAATTTTATTCAAGTTTTCCTATAGTCAGAATGCGTAATACATACTTGGAAGCTTCAAAAGACCAAGATTTGTCTGAAGATGAAATACTAGCACTAGTAAAGAATGGCGCATTACTAAAACGTGGCGGTGGTGGACAAGTAGATCCAATTCGTGGAACCTTTAATTTCGGCGTTTCAGAAGTGTATGAAATAAAAAATGGTGAAATAGGTGAAATGCGACGAGCTACTACACTCTCTGGAAATACCCTTGAGACACTTGGAAAGCTATTAGGAATTTCTAATACCATGGCTGATCCTTCTGCAAACACTGGTTTTTGTGGTAAGGATGGACAACGTGCACCAACAGGAACAGGCGGAGGTTGGTGTGCATTAAAAGTGATGACTATTGGAGGTTAAAAAAATGGCTGAATATTATACAATAGATAAAGCACTAGAATATGGAATAAAATTTGCAGAAAAGAAAGGTGCTGAACAAGTAGAAGGCTTCAGCAGCAATTCGCGTGAAATAAACCTTTCAGTTGAAAAGAAATTACCAAAATTAACTGCTGGTATATCTTCTGGAGTGTCTTTCAGAGTTGCTTGTAAAGGAAATCAAGGATTTGGTTTCACAAAAACACTAACAAAAGAACGAATAGAATCAACAATTACCGTAGCAATATCAAATGCAATATCTAAAGGCAAGGATCCTGATTTTAAATCTCTACCAATGCCTTCAAAGAAACCTGTAAACAAAGTACCGTATGACAAGAAGTTAGAAGATATAACTTCAGATGTTATGGCAGAAGATCAAACAATTATGATGGAAACCATTAATGATGATAAGCACTTAAAATTCTTGCAAAGTCAATTATTCCTTGGAATATCAGATGATCGTCTCATAAACTCCAACGGTATAGATATTTCAGGTAAAAGTGGTGGTTATGGTGGTTTTGCTGCTGCTATTTCTCTAAAGGGACTAGTACCAAATTATGCTTTTGAAATAATGGGTGGTAATTCAACCGAAAATTTTGATGTAAATGATCTAACAAAAGAAGCTATTTTTGAAGCACGACGTGCATCAGCACCTAAAACCATGAATTATGAAAAAGAAGTTCCATTAATACTTGAACCAATTGCTTCAGTAGGACTTATGGGTGGCTTATTTTCACTTCTTGTAAATCAATTAAGCGGTCAAAATGTAGCTTCTGGTACAACTCCCTATTCAGATCAAGTAGGTAATCAGGTTTCTGTTGAGGAACTCACATTAATAGATAATGGAATAGTTCCAGATAAAATCTCAAGCTCTACTTATGATGGAGAAGGTTTACCTCGAGAGAAAACAGTATTGATTGACAAAGGAATTCTTCAAACATATTTGCTGGATTCATATTATGGAAACAAACTTGGTTTGGAATCAAATGGGAAAAGCACCCGTTCAGGCATGATGGGATTTGGTGATCCAATTAAATCTGCTCCATCAATAGGCGCTACAACTGTAGAAATCCTTGGTGGCGATTCCACAAAAGAAGAAATGATCGCTGAAACACGCGAAGGCTTCATGGTTCGCTCATTAATGGGTTTACATATGTCTGATAGAAGTTCTGGTCGTTTTTCTGTTACAGGATTTGGCTGGTACATTAAAAATGGTGAGGTCAAATATCCCGTACAAGGACTTTCTATTTCAGGTATGCTGCCGGAATTAATCAAAAATATAGATATGATTTCCAAAGAACCAAAATCGATGATGTTAGCAAATTGTCCATATATTCGCTTTGCCAGCGTTCCTGTAACAGCAAAGAAATTTGATATGAAAACTCGTTTTGGATTAATTATGCTGAAAGTCATTACTGCACTTACTGGAAAGCATCCTATGTTTTAGTTTGAGTGAAGCACTTTCACTCATTTTCTTCTCTTTTTCTTTCTGTTATCCACCAAAAAATGAATCTAAAGTGGGTTGTTTTTTCTTTTCTTCAGCTTTCTTAATAGTTTTCTCGAGAGCATTTCTCACTCTTGTCTCGGAAAAACCTCTTTCACCTGCAAGGAAATCAACGATCTTATCAATATTTGGTGATGACCAATTTAGAGTATAATCTGTTGTAATTGCTGGTTTCAAAAAGAGTTCTCGAACTGTCTTAACTTCGAAGTCTATTTTAGCTTCGGACATTTTTGGTAATTCGAGGATCTTCTCGAGTGTTTTATGTTCCTTAATTAATTTTAAAGCCGTTTTTGGTCCAATACCTGAGACTCCTATTCCATTAGGATTAAAATCAGTACCGAGTAAAATAGCTAAATCAATGAGTTCCTCTTGTGTCAATTCAATGAGATCTAAAGAGTGTTTTAATTCTATTAATTCTGGTTTCACTTCTACATAGACATTTTTACGAGGTAATTTTCTTTTTCCGGATACAGTGAGATTTCTAACCAACCTAGGTGTGCCGAAAAGTAAGCTATCATAATCTTGTGAGCAACTAGCCCAAACCTCACCATTTTTTGCCATAATTGCTGCTTGACCTTCGCCCTCAGAGAGAGCTTGAATGACAGGAACACCCATTAAATTCAATAATCGCTTTGCATCCTCTATCATAGGTGAAGTTAAACGAGTCGTTCTTTGTGCATATCTTTGAGCTAACACCAAGTCTCCTCTTTCTAATGCTTCCTCATAAGCAACCTCGGCTTCCTTTTTTTTGGTCTTTCTTCTCAGAATCTCCTTTAGTTTTTCTTCCGGAGGTTTCCCATCAAAAATAAAAACGACTTTAATTCCACTGTCTATACTTCTTATGATTCGATACAGTAAACCTGAAAGATGACTTGTCACATTACCATGTTCATCTGTTAGAAGACTGCCATCAGATTGTCGAATCCGAGTTAAGAACTGATAAAGAATATTGTTCCCATCAAAGGCAACTGCTTTGTCTTTGAAAAAATCAAAGTTAACCTCTTGACGATCTGCAAATAAGTCGCCGAGTTTTGTAACACCCATTCGTTTTTATCCTCCACAAGTAAACTTTCAAGTAGTAACTATTAATTTTTCCAATACTTCACTTGTATTATTTTCCTTATTAATATGCAACTAAGTTTTAATTCCCGGCATTATATTTAAACTCGTGATTTAATTTGTCTGAAAACCATTACCACAAATTAGTAAGAGACAATATACCAACAATAATTGAGGAACAAGGAAAAAAACCAATCACTGAAAAAATTGTAAATGATAAGGAGTATTTGGAATATTTGGGGAAAAAATTAGTCGAAGAATCAAAGGAATATCGTGAATCTAAACAACTTGAAGAATTAATAGATCTCATGGAAATAATCTATTCAATATTGACCCTTGAGAAAATATCTTTTTCAGAATTTGAAAAGAAGCGACTAACTAAGAAGAAAGAACGAGGGGGATTTGATAAGAAAATTTTGCTTTTGAAAGTTATTGGATAACTTCAAACAGCATACACAAATCAATATTGGCGTTTCAAATAATACTTCAAGTTATCTCACTTGCTATTATCTTCTTTTGTAGAACGACTCACTGTACGCCTAAAACGGCATACGATATGTAATTACCCATTGAACGATTCTTGGATAGAGCTAATCTTTGGATAAAAGCTATAATCAAAGAGACCCTTCAACGACATTAGCGTGTTCATTGAGTTCGCTAAGAAAATCTACCAATTGATCATTAACCCTTGATTGAAAAACAGTCCAATCTTCTTCATCATTCCTGGGAACGTCTTCCCATGAAATCATGTAATTATTAATTTCAGGATGCTGATCTTGCTGTAGGTTGTATAATCGAACATGAATTGCTTTCATATATCTTGGATCGTCAAGAAAACAACTGTGGAAAAACTCTACAGAATAGGTAATAATTTGGCTTTTCTTTATTTTCTTACCAAATTCATCTCGACTGTCTATAATTCTCTTTATTGCGCTATCAAACCGCAAGGGCATTTCGACTATGGTTGTCATGCATTTTCACCTGCTACCATAAGCAATATTCGCACATGCCCCCCTCCCCTTAATTTCCAGTGGAACTCGAAATTAACGGTATGTCATCTACGGGGACACCTACGCTTTATATTACCAACTATAATATACAACTACTTGTCTAAAAGTTTTACGGTTTATCTATACAAATAAGGTAATATCTAAATGATACACTGATAGTATATACTTTTAAATAGGCACTTCATTATATACATAACCAACAAAGTAAATCTGGTGGAAAAACAAAATGATAACCATACAAGAAACCCAAGACAAACTTTTGGATCTCATAAATTCACGATTATCAATAAGACAATTATCGACTCCTGGTGTCCAAAGTCCTATGCGAATGCTTGGCGAAAGAATGCTAAACATGTTTGCAGGTCAAATGATATCAGATTCAATGTTGGCTGAACAGAAAGAAGACATAAAAGAAGAATTGCTTGAAACAGTAATGAGTTCTCTTGCCCTAGCAGGATTGTTGGGAATTGATCTTCAACGTGAATTAATGGATGCAATAGCTTTACTCGAACAAGTTACAGCAGAAGGAGCTTAGAACCCTAGAGATTTTTTTCTCACCTCTAAGGATCAAGTTCCATAATCTAATTTATTTTAGAAAAATTAGAGATATTTTGTACAAAGTTTTCAAGAACAATTTTTTCGAAAGAAAAATTAAGTTTAAGAATACATTTGATTAATAATTTCTCAGAGCTTTTCGTCAAACAAAAAGCTTAAAGAAAGACCCTAATACTTTATTAAAAGTACCGAGAATTGATTAATAAGAATAGGAAGCAGGATAATGGCAGATAATATTAATGTTCCAATACGAATGCTTGTATTCACTTCTCCTGACTGTTATGCATGTCCTGACGTTGAGAGAATTGTACACAAACACGTAGGGACATATTATTCTGACATGTGTCATATTAGTACAATAAATGTCATTGAATATCCCAAAGTAGCTGAAAAATATAATGTTAGAAGTTTACCCACAGTAATGATAAATGATGAAATCGTTCTCCAAGGACTAGTTACTGAAAGTGATATTCAAGATTTGTTATGGCAAAGAGTAACAGGTTCAATCATGGATAGAGAAGAATCTTTTGATGCAAGAAAAGAAACTCTGTTGACCATTAGCAAAAATAGTTTTGATTCTATCATGAATGAGGAATTCATTCGACCAAATATTGGTGATTATTTGCACGTCGGAGTGATGCAACAAATGATGATCTCACTTGTGGCTTTAGACAAATTAGTGCCACACTTGTTATATCAAGCTGGACGTGATGTTGGATTATATGGTGTCGGTACCTATTTGATGATTACATTAAATCCAAGTATTGGAACAGAGTTTCGTGCGAAAGAGCGGTTTGAAGAAGTAATGGCTGGTTTGGTCAAATATTTCTCAGATAATGAAACAATCAATATTCCAATGAAACTTGCTGAATCAGCAGAAGTCCTAAAATTGAATGATGATATGGCAGTTCTTAGAATTGATGGGTTGGCAAGTGCTTGTGGCGCTCCCTTTGTTGGGGAG
>DAOVPS010000014.1:0-28394 GCA_030629105.1 Candidatus Heimdallarchaeota archaeon | reverse complement strand
TAAGTCTTGTTCACCTATTTTTATTGATCCTTTTTGAATATCATAGAATCTAGTCAGTAACATACTTGCAAGAGTCGTTTTTCCGGCTCCCGTATGCCCAACCAAAGCCACCATTTCTCCTTGTTTGACGTCTAAATCAATGTCTTTTAGCACCCAGGTATCCAAGTCATATGCGAACCATACTTTATCGAATTTTATAGAATAATTCTCATTGAGTTTTTCCGCATTTTGAGCATCTGGTATTGCTGGTGCTGCTTCTTTTATGTCTAAAATTCTGTCAAGTGCTCCTAGAGATGTTTGTAGTGTTGGAAACATCATAGATAGATGTGTGACTGGTCTGAGGAATTGTGCTGCTAACATGGTTCCAAGAAATATTTCCCCATAGGAAAGATTGGTTATTACTCCTCCAACGTATAATATCAAGGAGGTTACTATAGAGCTAACAGTTGAAATAATGGGCATAATAACATTCATCATGATTCCGAATTGGATGCTCATTTTGTAGTATTGTTGGTTTAAAACCTGCATTTGATTTGAGAGATTTATTTCTTGATTGAATGATTTGCTAACTGCTACTCCTGAAAAGCTTTCAGCCATTTTACCAGAGACTTCTCCGAATTTTCGTCTGATTCTTAGGACAATTCTTCTACCTAATGTACTAAGAATTGCGCTGAGAAGCAATGCAAAAGGTATTGCTCCTAAACAGATTAACAATATCTGCCAATTTATCTGAAATAGAATTACAAAGAAAGTTACAACTAACAAGAATAATTGTACTACTATTGAGATGAATACTTGAATACCTGTTGAGACTTCATCTGAATCACTTGTTATCCTTGCAGTTATGTTCCCACTTTGCTCTTTCTTTATGAAGCTCATTGAGGAATTGATTAATTTGCTATAAACATCTGTTCGCATATCATTAACCATGTAAGCTCGTACACTCGAGAGAACCCTAGTATTGAAGGAATTTATGACAAATCCTAGCGATCCTAAGAATACAAACAGGCCAGCGAATACTATAACAGCTGTTAATCCTGTTAATTCGAATCCAAATAGAGTTATTATTTCTGGATTAGAGGGATCTATTGAATCTATACCCATGGATAAGAATATTGGATTTAGAATCTGAGTTCCAGCATAAAGTAGACTGATTAACCCTGAAGCAATCAACAACCCTTTGTATTTTCCTAGATATGCTCCTAGAGCTTTTAACAACACGCCCATTGGTCGAGCTGCTTTTTTCTTCTCCATTGATAATCGTCGCATTGGTCCTCCGCCGTGTCCACGCATTCCCATTAGTTGGTTCCTCCATTATTTTTGTTATGTTTTAGTGCATCCTCGATCAATTGCGATCCAACTGGGAGCAAACTAATCATAAACTGGTATTCCTCACACCGACGAAGTAACTCATCGTGGGAACCAATATCGATAATTTTCCCTTTATCGAGAAAGATAATCAAATCCGAATCAACCAATGTAGACAATCTTTGGGTGACAACTATGGAAGTTCGTCCTTTAATCAGCTCCTCCATTGCCAACCGTAATCTAACCTCTGTTTTAATATCAACAGCACTTGTGGAATCATCTAACAATAGTAATTTTGGATCGGCCAACAAGGCTCTTGCAATTGCTACTCTTTGTCTTTGTCCACCTGATAAATCAACACCACGTTCACCAATGAGTGTTTCATAACCATCTGGGGTTGATTCAATAAACTTAGCAATTTGAGCTCTCTTGGCAGCAGTTCGTATTTCCTCTAATGTTACATCAGATTTGGAGAAGGAGATGTTTTCTCTAAACGATGTCCCAAATAGGAAAATATCTTGCTCTACAAGAGTAACATCCTTTCGGACATCAAACGTATGCATTTCTTCAAAACCTACGTCATTCAATCGGATTGATCCTTTATCAGGATCATAAAGTCGCAATAAGAGCTTCAGAATAGTGCTTTTACCTGATCCAGGACCGCCCAGAAGAGCAACTCGAGAACCTGCTGGAATTTTAAATGAAATATTCTCTAAAACAGTCCTTTTCTTCCCAGGATATGAAAAGGTAACATCATCAAAGATTAAGTCACTGGACCAATCAGCTTCTGGTGATTTAGTTGGTTCAACTAAGGGATCTGCAAATGTCATGACATCCCAAATTCGTTTTGCATTCATCCTACCTGCTTGGAGTCCAAGTAACCTCATAGGAACCATGAAATTCAAGATAACTAGTTGTAAGAGCAGTGAAAGCATAGAAGTCATTTGACCAATACTCATAGAACCATCATTTTTGGAGACCATCCAAAGACCAATCCCAAAAACAACGGCAGTAGCGATAACCATTATTAAAGCAGGCCAGTAAAAAGCACTTAGAAAACCTTCTTTCTTTATTTTATCAGCAAGTCGTAAACTTTGTTTCTCGAATTTCTTTTCTTCAATTATTTCACTATCAAAGGATCGGACAACTTCAATACCTCTGAAGGTTTCTTGAGATGAAGAAGAAACGTTTCCAAGTTCTGTTGCTAATTCTTTTCGGATAGGACCAATTCTTCGAGCATATATCCAGGCTAAGATTAAATAGATTATGAAACTAAAGACAATTCCAATACCAATTCTCCAATCCGCAACGCCGATTACTTTGGAACCAACAGGGATCCGAACGAAGAAATAAATACTGACAATAATTATGCTTAGGAATGAATTTAGTAAGTGTCGAAGAGAGGGAGTAAAGGAAAAACGAATTTGATTAGTTTCATTCATTCCCATCGACAAAAGGACACCAGAATCGTGTTCATCATGAAAAGCCATAGAGTGATTTTGAACTACATCAAAAAACTCTTGTCGTATATCTCGTTCAAAACGATAACTAGCTAAACTCCATAAGTATGCACTCAATGAGGATGTTAACCAATCCATTAGTGCAGCAACAACAATAGAGATTACAACTGTTTTAAAGTAGTCATCCCCTGTCGATAAAATATCGAGTGCTAACCCAAGTAAGATTCCAGGTAACACACTGATTACAGCATTTAAGATTATTATAAACATGGAAGTAAACATTAATCCAGGGTACCGTACTAATCCTGACCAGAACCATTGATTGGCGGATTTGTATTTCTCAGTTGCAAGTACTTGTGGTTTATGATCGTTATATTCTATTGTTACATTTTTTACTTCTTTTGTAGCCATATTTTGGGCTCCATTTTTCTTTTTTCAAATATATTTCATCAAACACATTATCATACAAATCATACATATTTAACTCTTTTGTCTAATCAAACAAAAAACTAATATATCACACAAATAATACATATCATAGTTGAATCAAGACGTGTCAAAAATGTTTGTTGTGAAGAAAGATCTTGGAGAAATAAAAGATATCACTATACGGGGAGTAAACAAGGAATTATACGAACAATTCACTGTTTATGCAAAGAAACACGGATTATCTGCAGGCGATGCTTTTGACAGCATTGTTATGATCGACAAACAACCTTGGCGTAGATTCATTAGTAGACATGGACATCCACGTCATGGAAAAGCTCCTGAAATCATCAGAGATTTAGATAAATTAGTTGTGACAAAACAAGACCTAGTATCTGCTGGTGAAAATACTATGTTTTTGTTTAGTAAGATTACTGATCTAACCTTTGAGAAAGATGTTGATGCATCCACTCTTGTAAAACACGTTAGATTGATTCGACGATGCAAAACAAGTTTCTTAGGAGATATTCCTAAAATCATCCAACTTGGCATTTTTCGTAAACGAACAGCATATACTCATCCATCGAACAAAGACCAACTTAAGGATATTACAATTAGAAATGTCTCAATTAGGCTTTATGATGAATTTGTTTCTAATGCTAAAGATAAAAGTAAAACAACTGGAGAGTATTTTTCTGAGATTTTAGCTCATGCTATTACTTTCTTTGATATTAGTGAAACAATATCATCATTAGGAGATAGAGAAGTTTTAGTTGTGAGGGAAGAGGAAGAACTATTTGTTTCAAAAAAGGATTTAGAAATTTTGGGTGAACGAGGATTAATTATTTATGGTATTCCCAAAATTGAATTTGCTAAAGACATTGGTCAGGAACTTTTCCTCAAAACGGTTATCAAGATCATTAAATGCGACCAAGTTATTCTCCCGGCAAACATCCCACGCTTGATTGTACTTTCTCGAGCCATTCAATGTAAAGAAACCAAAATTGCATAATCAAATGCTTATTCTTTTATTATACATACGAAAACATCACGTTTCTCTATTGTGTAAGAGTAGTAGGATATTTTGTAGTCAATTATTTGTCCATCACTGGTTTTCAAGGGTTTTGAAAATTCTCCTGTTTCATTAGTAAACAATGAGGATACTTCTTCCACACTATCATCTTGTGGAGTTGTAGCAAATAATTCCGAGAATGACATTTTCACTAATTTTTTGTCAGATAAACCGAATTCTTCCTTAGCAGCTTTATTTGCCATTACAAGTTGACCAGTGCTACCACTAACAACAAGCAGCATTTCATTTAAGGCATCAAAAATAGTCATTAAGCTTAATTGTTTTGCTTGCAATTCTTGTTCAGCAATAAACTTTGCAATAGCAGTTCCAGCATCTCTTCCAATTGCTTCTAAAATACCTTGGTTTTCACTAGAAATTATTCTGAATTCTTTTGAGGAAAGCATTAATGCACCTATTACAATATTTTTGGAAAAGAATGGAACAGAGATAATTGATTTAATGCCACCTACATCTGCATGTTGGTTCACAGAATCAAATTCCTCTAAAACATAAGTTTCTCCAGCTACGAATAACTGCTTGTATTGAGGTGATTCAGTATCGATTTTTTCTAGGTTTTTATTGAGAACTTTAGGCATTCCAATAGAACGTTTTAGTTCAGCATTTTTGGTTATTTGATTTAGAAGATACATTGCTCCACCTGTGAAATTAAGTGAACTTAGAATTGTATTTAGAACAAAATCAAAGAACTGCTCAAGATTTTCTGCTTTGTATCCTGCAGAAATAACTTTGTTCAGCACTTCAAATTCATTATATCGACTTCTCAATGATTCCTCTAACTGCTTAACATCGGATATATCCAAGATTACACCATTTATTGAAATTATATTTCCTAATTCATCTCGATTTGCAGTAAGATTCATAATCACAGGAATAAGAGTTCCATCCTTATGTTTTCTTACTGTTTCATAAGTGAGCTTACCAGTGACTATAACTTGCTTAAGCATTTCTTTTTGTTGGTTTTCTTGACCTGGAGGTGACATGAGAGAAATGGATTCACCAATTAGTTCTTCAGGTTTGAAACCAAAAACCTTCTCAATTGCAGGATTTGCATAAATAAATTTCCCTTCTGGATTAGTAGATGTAACTACTTGTTCACTAAAGGAAATTATATTGGTTAAACGCATTCTTTGTTCTTCAATTTCTTTTCGCAAAGAAATATCTTGTCCAATGAAAATATACGCTTCAACTTTTTGTTCTTCATTGAGAATGACTGATATACTTGTTTCAAACGGAATAATTTGATTTAATTTATTCTTCAATGAATACTCAACATTCCTCAGAAGACCTTTTTCAGCTGCTAAATGAACATCAAGCTTTGCTTTTGATCTATCTTCCAGTAAAATAAAATTGAAGAAATCAGATCCAAGGATTTCCTCTTCATTGGTAATCCCTAAAATATTCAATGCTTGCTGATTAAGAGTAATTATCTTTCCTTCTAAATCAGTGTTAATAATGGCAAATGGAGAAGTTTCAATAAGTCGACTATACAATTCTTGACTTTCTTGTAATGCTTCTTCAGACCACATTTTTTCCAGGGCAGAAGCAAAGAAACTAACAATTGTCTCAAAGAAAAACTTATCTTCCTCAGGAATTTCTTTTGGTTTGTTAGAGACAATCTGTAATGTTCCAAGAAGCTCTCCTAATGCATTTAAAATTGGCCAGGTAATATTTCCTTGTGCATCAAAACGCTCCAATCGCTTTTGATATTGTTTTGTAATGGGATGTTTAGTAACATCTGGAGCAAAAATTGGTTCTTTTGTTCTAGCTACATAGGTGTTCAAATAACTTTCATCATTAATATTCAACGGTTTAATCAAACTTTGTTTGTCTGCATCTTGTAAAACAACAGCAATTGGTACAAGTTCTTGCGTCTCTTTATCGAATAATCTGAAAGTGCCATTGTCATATTGTAGTAATTCAGTTAGTCCTTTGAGGATTCGCTGACATAAATCTGTTAAATCCTTAGCGTTTACAGTTGCCTCTGCTAAGAGATGAAAAGCTTTTCTTTCTCGCTCCAATGTTAGCTGAACTCGTTTCTGTTCAGTTATTTCTAATATAACAACACCTGTAACATATTCATCTTTTATTTTAATTGGTGTAAGATGTATAGCAACCCATTTTAATTTTCCACTTTTTGTTGTTAGTTGATATTCTTCAATCTTCGAAGTGCTTGGATTATCTCCCATCGCTATTGCAATTTGTTCTCTGAAGCGATCTATATCTTGCCAAGAGAACATCTTTCTAGTAATGTCACGAACTTTACTTGACTCGAAATCTTCTCGAGTATATTCTGAGATTGAAAGAACAACATTATTAATGTAGAGAAAACCCCCATCAATTTTAGTTAGTGCAACACCCAATAATGATTGCTCTGCAAAAGCTCTGAATTTTTCTTCACTATCCCTTAAAGCATCTTCTGCCTTACGGTATTCAAGTGCCGAAGCTAGCATATCTGCAATTGTTGCAAAAAGAGTTCGATCATCTTCAGGAATCACTTTTGGAGTATGATTTACTAATTGCAAAATACCTAGCAGTTCATCCCCAGCAGTAATTATTGGCCAAGTTATATTTCCCCGAACAGAGAAATTTTGTAATTGGGGTGGTATACTACTTAGAAAATTACTATCCATAATGTCAGGAGCGAAAATTGCTTGTTTAGTTCTTGCTACATGGGCTCCTACATGCGATTCCTCTTGTAGTGAAATTCCTTTTAGTTTTTCCTTTTCCTCTGCAGTAACTCCAAAAATTGCTATAGGATACAACATTTCATCTTCAGGATTAAATAATCTAATAGTTCCGGCATCAAAAGTGAAAGTTTCAGCTAAACCATCTAAAACTACTTGACACAATTCTTCGGTGGTAGTTGCTTGAATTGCTGCTTCAGCAATTATTTGGAAAGCCTTTCGATCTCTAATTAAAGCGTCTTGTGCTTTCTTCCTTTCTGTTACATCAATAATAATTCCTTGTATATAGCCTTCCTCAGGATAGATACTTGCGGATTCGCTAACCCAAGTGGAGGTTCCATCGACTTTTTTAATCTGAACTATTTCTTCTTCATAAAATCCATTATCAAGCAATTTATCAACTAGTAATTTTCGAGTATATTCGTCTATATAGAAATCTGCTGCTTTAAGCTTCTTAAGGTCCTCAATTGTGGTACAACCAAAAAGTTCTGCCATTTTCTCATTAGCTTCAAGAAACTCACCAGTTTGAATATCCGATCGATACATGCCTGTTACTGCGTTTTCAAACAAATCTTGATACTTTTGTTGTGCTTCTTTATCCTCAGTGTTATCAATAATAACTGCAGAAATAGAGGTTAGGTGTCCTTCAGCATCAAAGGCTCCAAGATTAAACTGCAACCACCACCGTTCCTCATCATCTTTTCGCTTAATTTTATATTCAAGCATCTTAGGAACTATGCCTTCCTTAAATTGCTCAAGATTTTCATTGTAATAATTCTTGAAATCAGGATGAATTATTTGATTAATAAAATTCGGTGTTTCTTGCCAATCCTTTATTTGATAACCACTTAGATCTTCCAGAAATTTATCTACAATGGAGTATTTTCCTGATGGCAATTCTATTTTGAGAAAACCTCTAACTCGTCTTGTCAATTGCTGATAAACGCTTTGTAATTCTCCTATCATCTGGTCTAGTTCTACTATTTCTCTTTCCAATAGGATTCTTTTTGCTTTCTCTTCTTGTTCTCTTAGCGCTCGTTCAACAGATGGAACCAATCTTTCTAGGCGTGATTTGATGACGTAATCTGTTGCACCCCTTTTTAGAGTTTCAATAGCTAATTCTTCACCTAGAACTCCTGAGATGAAAATAAATGGAATTTCGGGTGCAATCTTTTTACTCAAAGCTAGAGCAGCGAATCCATCGAATGATGGAAGATTATAATCTGCTAGAATCACATCAAAAGTATTGTTTTCCAAATTTTCTATGAAATCTTTTTCATTATCAACATGAATAATCTCACAATTAATTTCCTTCATCAATAGAGTTTCTTTTACTAATTCAGCATCGTTTTGGTTGTCTTCCAAATGTAGAATTCTAATGAGAGGTTTCATGCAATTCTGCACCGCGAGAAGAAGTTTCCGCTTAAATTGAAAGCCAATTTATGATTCTTCCACATTATTTACTTTAAAAGTAATTTATCTTACTTTTGATTGAGGACTTTTTGAAAAAAATAGATGATGTAGATTGAAAGATTAAATTCCAATCAATTACATCGAGCAATTATTACAGTTCGATCGGTATATTTTGCTCTATAAAAGGTGAAAGTATCTACTATCTTGTCTCCAGTTTTTGATTCCAAAATTAATGGTCCTTCTTTTAATTTACCTTTGACTACTTTATCAAGGAGATTCTCCATAGTTTTTGCTTCGTCTTTTGGAAAGAGATCAATGAATTTTTTCTTTAACAATTCTCTTTTAGTATAACCAAGCTTCTTTCGCACGCCTTTGTTTATATTCAAAATTACTCCAGATTCACTATCAAAAACAATAAGGAAATCCTCAATTGCATCAAAAATTGTTTGAAGGTTTGTTTCAGAACTGATTACCTCTTCCTCAGCGCGTAGTTTTGCAATGGCATTACCCATTTCACGACCAATTGCTTCAAATATGGATAAATCATCTTTGGAAATAGTTCTCTTTTCTTTCAAACTAAGTATTAAACCACCAATGACTTTTTGTTTTGAAAAGAAAGGCACACCTATAAGAGTCGAAATTCCAAGTCCTTTGTGACCGTCACTCATTTTCATATAATCTTCAACAAAGATTGTTTTTCCATCGACGAATAATTTCTTAAAAGATTTGTTTGCAATAGACAATTCTTTTGCATCAGTTACAAATTGGCTGGACAAGCCTAAAGATCGACGAATTTCAGCTTTTTTGGTTTCTTCATTAATGAAATAAATAGCCCCACCATTGAAATCAAGTGAGTTCAGAAGAGTGGATAAGGTAAAATCAAGCAATTCATCCATATTTTTAGCATTATAACCTGCAGAAATTATTTTATTTAAAACCTCAAGCTCATAAGATCGTCCCTTTAGAGACGCCTCTAATTCTTTTAGGTCCGATATATCAACGATAATTGCATTAATTGTAGATAATTGTGCTTCTTCATCGGTAATAGATGTTAATGTCATAATAACTTGAATAAGAGATCCATCTTTATGCTTACGAACACTTTCGATAGTTGTTTTTCCTTCTGCAAGAGTAGTTTTTAGCATTTCTTCTTGTAGTTTCTCTCCACCAGGTGGAGCAAGGATTGAAAGAGGTTTTCCAATTAATTCTTCTGGAGTGTAACCAAGTACATCTTCAATCGGAGCATTTGCATAGATTATATTTCCCTTAATATCTGCAGATATGACTACTTCCTTACTATTTTCAATGATATTTACTAATTGCCTTCTTTGTCGTTCAAATTCTCTTCGTTCAGTGATTTCCCAAATTATTATTTGAACTGCAGGATCACCACGAAATGTTGTGAGAGTAGCATAAATTTCAGCAGGAAATTCTTCATTATTTGTTCTCTTCAAAACTGTCTCATAGAGAGAGGGTTCCTTATCATCAAATTCGTAAATCGAATTCAAATAATTATCAATTTTTTCTTGGTTAGCGTCACTAAAATATTGTAAAGGATCTGCACCAATTATATCCTTTATAGATTTTATTTGAAGTATTTTGAAAATTGTTGGACTAGCATATTTGATTTCTTTATTCTGTATTAATAGCACACCCATTTGTCCTGGCATGGATTCAACTAATTTTCTGTATTGGCTTTCGCTTTCTATTAGTGCTTCATCAGCTAGTTTTCTTTCCACTGCAGTTGAAAAAATCCCGGTTATGTTTTCAAAAAACAACTGATCTGCTTCTGGAATGTCTTTCTTTACTCTTGATCCTAATTGAATTGAACCTAGAAACTTTTTATTTGCATTATAAATTGGCCAAGAAATGAAAGAACGATATTTGAATTTAGTAATAATGTCTGTATTTTTTAGAAACTCATGTTCGGAAGTATCTGGGGCAAAGATTGACTTGCCAAGAAATTGTGTTAAAGGCAATTCTGTTGATTCTATTGATACATGCTTTAGAAAATCCTTAGCTTTGTCATCTAATCCATAATCTGCCATTGGAATTAAGATTTTTTCATTTTCATAATATATGCGGATAGAACCTGAATCAAAACCAAGTGTTTCTACAATTCCAATCAAAACACTTTGACATAAATCTTGCACATTTAATGATTGAGAAGCAGCTTCTGCAATTATCTGGAGAACCTTTCTATCTCGAATAAGTGCTTGTTCGGCTTTTTTCCTCTGCGAGATATCTATTACAGAGGCAATGCTTTGCCTAGTTTCAGGTATTAATCCCACAGTAATAACCGTTTGTACTATATGACCATCCTTGTGAAGTATTCGAGCCTCATAAATTGTAGGGGCTTCATCTTCTTTTATTCTACGAGCTTGATGATAGCTTATTAGTCTTGGTAAATCATCTGGATGTATTAATTCGGTAAATTTCTTCTTACCTTCAATCTCTTCTTTTTTATAACCTGAGAGAATTTCTATTTGATGATTACATTTAGAGATAATCATATCTTCTTCGATAGTAAGAGTTGTTGTACCCTTATGTTCAAAGATATTCTCTAATTCTTTCTCCCTTGTAGCTAGCTCCATTTGAGCCAATTTTTGTTCCGTAATATCGGTCATTACACCTTCAATAAAACCTTCTCTACGATAAATCTTTGATGCTGATGTTACCCAGATTGATGTTTTATCTTTTCGTTGTAATTTCATTTGATATCCTTTTACAAACCCATCTTTTTGTAGTAAGCTAAGAAATTCTAAACGAGCTTTTTCACTTGGATAAAATTGAGTAGCTGAGAATTGCTTGAATTCCTCAACTGTTGCACAGCCAAATAATTTCGCCATCGTTTCATTTGCTTCTATGATGGCCCCCGTTTCAATACTAGATCGAAACATCCCTACCAATGCATTTTCGAATAAGTTTTGGTATTTTATGAACGAATCCTTTGTTTCTGTATTGTCAATAACTACAATGGAAACTGAGACTAATTTTTGTTCTATATCATAAGCCCCAATGTTAAATTGTAACCACCATCTCTCTTCTCCATCTTTTCGCAAGATTTTGTATTCAAGCATCTTTGGTACGAATCCGCTTTGCATTTCCTTGAAACTCTTGAGATAGTAATCTTTGAAATCTGGGTGTATGATTTGTTGGATAAAATTAGGAGTATCATACCAGTTTTGCGTTGTGTACCCACTTAAATCCTCAAGAAATACATCAACTAAGGAGAATTTTCCGGAAGGTAAATCCATCTTTAGAAATCCACGAACACGTTCAGCAAGCTTCTGATGCATATCTTCAAGTTCTGTGATTGTTATCTCTAATTTTTTTCTTTGATCTCTTGCCTCTATTTCACGTAACGCTCTTTTGATAGCAGGAACTAAACGTTCCATCCGAGATTTCAAAACATAATCTGTAGCCCCACTCTGTAGAGCTTCAATTGCTAGTTCTTCTCCTAATACTGCAGATACGAGTATGAATGGAGTTTGTAACCCCATCTCTCGAGTGAGTTTTAAAGCACTTAAACCGTCAAATGATGGTAAACTGTAATCAGCTAATATAATGTCTATTGATTCATCTTTTAGGGCATTGATATAATCACTTCGTGTATCTACACTTGTGATGTTACAATTTACATCCTCCAAAGTTAGGATTTCTTTAACTAATTCAACATCGATTTTATTATCTTCAAGATGAACTATTTTTAGCGGTGCTTTCATACGTAAAACTCTCTGAAGTCGAGTGGAATATTGCTGAATATATTAGTCTGCAGTATTCGCTATGAATAATTTTCTTGTTTTTACAAGTTATAACATTTACTTTATATGCTAAACTTAGGAAAAATCTTTGACTTGAATTCTCTCGACAGAAATGAGTTTTTTTAGTTAAACGAATAGTTAATCATTCCAATAATTGTGCAATAAAAATCACTGGCAATTGACTTGATTAGTTTTATTAACTCAAATAATATTGAAAACAAGGGTTTATTCTATGACAACCATTAGAACCGAAGAAATGAATTGGCAAGACATTCAAGAAGCAATTGAGAAAGGATATAAGACTTTAGTAGTGGCGGTTGGTTCAATTGAGCAACATGGACCACATCTACCCACAATAACAGATACTTTAATTGGAGATTCTTTAGTTAATGAAATTGTCAAGAAAATCGGCAATGCTCTACAAGGGCCCACAATTAGAATTGGTTGTTCAAAACACCACTTAAGTTTCCCTGGAACAATCACTCTGAGTTCTGATACTTTTAAAGCTGTGGTATCTGATTATGCTGAAAGTGTTGCCAAACACGGTTTCGAAAATCTAGTTTTCATTCCAAGTCATGGAGGAAATTTTGTACACTTGGAAGAAGCAATTAATGATTTAAATAAAAAATTCACAGATATGAAGATTTTTGGTTATACAGATCTTTATGGATTTCTTGAAATTTTAACTAGTTATTCTATCGAAGCAGGGAAGAGTCAGGAAGAAGCAGGAGCTCATGCAGGTGAAAATGAAACCTCACTAATTCTAGCTTTAGCAGAAGAGTTAGTTATCAAAGATAGACTTAATCCTGGTTTCGTTGGAAAATTCACAGAAAAAGAAGGGGAAATAATTTTTGCGAAAGGTATGAAAGCTCTAACTGAGAATGGTGTTTTAGGTGATCCAAGGAGAGCTTCCGCAAAAGATGGTAAAATTTATTTCAAGAAACTTGCGGATTTCCTTGCAAATGAAGTATCAAAAATGATAAAATAGGATACTTCGCATTTTCTTCTTTTTTTCTCAATTTAAGAAGTGCCTTTTGTTAAAGGTACATATACTAATATTCAATAATAGTGATAGTTTTAAATTAATCAGAGTTAACTGACATAAATATAAAGCTTTAAAGAAAAATTGTAAAATGGGTATCATTAAAATGACTTCTAGCAAAACTAAGAAAACCTCTACAGCTACTACCGCTCCTGAAAACATCAGTTCAAAAATTAAAGGGATTATTTTTGATTTCGATGGGGTATTGTCTTCATTTCATGCTAGAATTGGTTGGCCAATAACAAGTGCAGCGATAAGAGTAAAACCTGATATTACGAGAGAACAAATTACTGATATGGCACTTTCAGTCCTTACAATGTTGTCTTCTATAGATGAAGATTCAAGTAAGACCACCATACTCAAGTATATATTTAGCGTGGGAAAGAAGTTTGGTATGTCGAATTTTCAAACTTTCAAATATATGATTACTTTGGGTATAATATACAGGAAAAACAGAAAGACAGTTGTACCCAATATTGGCGTCAGAGAAGTTCTTAGGGAAATTCTTGCTCAAGATTACAAGCTTATTTTATTAACTAATACAAGTCAAGGTATTATTGATATCGCTAAAGAGAAAATTCCTGAAATAAATGAATTCGATCTAATTTTAACTCGAGATGATATCAAAGTTCTCAAACCTAATGCTATCGGTTTGATTAAAGCTATGGAAGTTTTAGGGTTAGAAGCAGATGAAGTAATCACAATTGGAGATCAAGCGAGTGATATAATTGCTGGGAAAAGAGCAGGAACCATGACTGTTGCCGTAAATGATGAAATTATGGATTTCGCAAAACAACTTCTAAGAGATGAGAATCCCGATTTCATTATAAGGGATCTTCGTCAATTACCAAATCTTTTGATATTTCTACGTGATTGCATAAGTGAAGATATTAGAACAACAATAGATTTAACTGAAAAGCCTTTTCCAGAAGATTTCAATACAAGTGAGAAAATTAGTCAACCTTCTCCCTAATTTCAAGAAAGTGATTTAGATTTCTAAAAAGGGAAAATTGATTCTTTTTTTGACCAAACATCAATTAATTGAGCTACTCCAAGAATGTGAGAGCAAATCTTTCGGTGTTTAAAGAAAGGACAGCTGCACTCATATACGCCATCTGCAAAACGAACCCAATATTTCCCATGTTTCTGACTAATTACCACGTATTTGAACCAAGCCCAATTATCTGTATGCTTGTCTTTCTCCCCTTCTAGGAATTGGATTCGTTTAGAGTGTCGCAAATATTTCCTACTAGTTCTATATTTGCTAGCTACTAATCGATCCTTTTGGATCCATTCTAAAATCCAATCAGGGAGGGGCAAAGTGACTTAACTCCATTATAAATAGAAAAACATTTTCTGATAATTTCCTAACAACATTTCTTTGGAAGAATATAGATCAAGTCTCGTACTTTTTCTAAAAAGGGTCGAATTTCATTAGGAATCTTATAGAATTTCCATTGCCCTTTTTTCTGAAAAGTAATCAATCCACCTTCTCGCAAATTTCTCAAGTGATGCGAAATTAGTGTTTGATGTTCATTAAATGCAGATTCAAATTCACAGTTACAAGCCCATTCCTTGTTCAAAAGAACTAAGAGAATTTTTAAACGAATAGGGTTGGCAATGAGCTTTAATAGTGAGGAAAAATCATCTGCTTTCTCGAAAACATCAATACCGGAAAGATATTCCTTTCTATCTAGGGTAATACAGCAAATTTGTTTCAAATCAACTTTTTCAATTATTTCATCAAGATCGGCAATATCTTCTCTTCCTCTAATAGCAACGATTTTGACCATTTTTTTCTCTTTTTTCTTTTGTTCTTCCAAACTCATTATACCCTATCCATTACGCAATTTATATACTAACTATAAGTATTCCTTTTTTATTTGTTGTTAGATTAACGAAAAACGTTGATTTGGATAATCGAGAATTACTTTGAAGTCTATAGTCATTAGGCTCTACCACTTCAAAGAATTCTATCGTATTTCTAATTTGGTTTTCTTGCGGTAATAATACCACTGTTCATAAGATATTCATTACCGTCTTTCCACTTTATTCTGCCTGCTTGTTTACTTTCAATATTTACTGAAATATCAACAAATCCTGCAGCTTTTACGGCTTCAGTATAACCTTCAGCTGTTAATGCACCAGCAACACAACTACATAAAGCTCCTTCATCTTCTTTCATACTCTCAGGTAGTGCTTGTTCTGCAATTATATCAGCATCTACAAGTCGTCCGCCTGGTTTTAGAATTCGAAAAGCTTCCTTAAAGACTTGGGTTTTATCTGAAGTAAGATTAATGACACAATTAGATATCACAACATCAGCAATATTATCTTCAAGTGGCACATTCTCAATATCTCCTAATTTAACTTCAACATTGTCTAGAGACATCTCTTCAGCTAAATTAGTTGCATATTCAATCATTTCTGGAGTCATGTCTATGCCTATAGCTTTGCCAGTTTTACCTGTTAATTTGGCAGCTTCTGTCAAATCATGTCCTGGACCACTCCCAAAATCCACCACAACATCTCCTTCTCGTATTCCAGCTTTACTAGCTAGATCACTAGAGGAACCAAAGCTAGGCCCCTTTCTGTCCTTATTCTTTGGCAGTAATGTTGTCTCACTCGAACAACATGAATCTTCTTTAGATTCTGTCTCAGCTACAGCTGGAGAACAACATGATTCTCCTTGAGTTGCTTTTTCTAATGCCTTCGCATAACTTTCTTTGATGACTTCTTTTGAATTTGTCATTTTATCACCTTAGTAACTAAGACATATGAAATATTTTTCATATAAAAGATTTTTCATACATGCGACAATGGTCTATAATTAGAGATATAGGAGAAAAAAACGAGTATAGCTAAAAAACATATAAACATATTATGATACAATGATTTATCACATCGCTTTATGGGTGTAAAAATGGAAAATAATAATGAAATATTTAGTTTAACAGAGAGTCAGGAAAAGAGAATAAGTGCTTTGCTCGATAAGGGAAGAAGAGACACCCCATTATTCTGTGAAAAAGGAGTAAATGAAGAAATTTTTATCCCTGTTAAAGATGGCGAAGTACGAGTTTTACACCACAAACCTGAGAAACAATCCACTAAACGACCAATCCTATTTTTACCGGGATTTGTGGCAGCTCCATGGACTTGGAATGATTTTCATCGCCCACATCATGGTTTCGCTGAATATTATTGTTTTGAAACTCGAGAAAAAAAATCTAGTATAATAAACAAACACAGAAAAATCCAATTATCAATTGAGCAATCTGCTGTGGATTTAGCAGATGTCATTAAGCATTTGGGATTAAACAAAATAGATTATGTGTTAGCCTCTGCCAGTTATGGAGGAGGGATAGTTTTTCAAGCATTAATTGATAAATTAATCAAACCACCCACTACTTATTCTTTTGATCCAATTGCTGAATGGATTTATGGTTCTCCATTTATCAACGCCTTTATTCGATTTACTCCTGGATTTATTTTGGGTCCTTTCAGAACAATTTTTACCAAAATGTTTCTAAGAAGTATGAAAAACCAATCACAAAAAAATAGAATGATAGCTTTTGTTCAAGGGGGAGAGCCTTGGAAATTTAAAAAAAGTACAAGACAGAACTTGAAGTGGGATATCAGAGAGGAATTAGCAGAAATTGATGAAGAGTTATTCATAGCTCATGGACCATTAGATAAATATCATCCCAGAATGGCATACTACAATTTTACAAAGGCTATTCCAAAGGGAAGATTTGTTTTTATGAACACAACAGATGAAGATCGAGAGTTGTTAGCGGGAGTAATTGCAACTGAATTCGCCAAGATTACAAAAAATGATGGTTTACCTAAAATATTGAGTGATTTTGAAATTAAAATAAGTCGTTGATAAAAAAAAACACGACTAAGAAGGAAATTAATTATTGTCATCTTCATGAGTTAGTGGTGGCATGGTGTTTTCAGGGGCATCATATGTGGTGATTTTTTTACGAGCAAAAGCTTCAAGATCAGACTCAAGCAATTTAGTAGCAATTCGAGAATATTCGCGTTCAGCAGCAAGTTGTGCTTCATAGCCAGTACAAACATCAGGTTGTTCAAGTTCATAACACTCAGAACATCCATCTTTCTTACGTTTTGAACGACGATATTTGATGCGAAAGGTGAGATAAGAAGCAAAAACTATACTAAGAAAAAGACCACGATAAAGCCAAGAAGAATATTGAACAACTCCACCAATCATCCAACCAAAATATAAGCCAAGAAGAAAACGAGCTAATCGTGTGAAAAAACGGGGAAGAGAGAGAAAATGAACAAGAAAAGTAGGAACAATAAGACAAGCAGCAATAGTAAGCCAAAGCCAAAAAAGAATGGAAATAGGAACGAGACTAAAAACTAAACCGCCAAGAAGTAAACCAGAATAAACAAAAGTACAGCCTTGACAAAGATGCAAACGACCAATTTTAAAAACATGACCAGAAAAACGAGGACAAAGAGGATGATGAGCAAAACGGAAAGGCCAATATATCTTGAGTCTGAGGTACCAAAGATAAATTCTAGTCTTAAGATTCAATGAGGATAACACCAAAACAAAATAATTACTATAAAAATAAAAGAGAATAATAATTATAAAAATTATTATTCAATGACAACAGCTGTACCATAAGCTATGGTTGCGTAATTTGCTCCTTGACCTAGTTGGTCAGAATCAATTCTAACACCTACAATAGCATTAGCGCCAATTCGGCGAGCATGCTCCTTCATACGTCCAACAGCTTCTTCTCTAGATTCAATAGTAGTTGTCGTATAAGCAGTTACTTCTCCACCGCAGGTAGTTTGACAACCTGCCATCCATTCGCCTCCCATTCCTCGAGATCGAACAGTACATCCATACACAATACCGCGATGAGAAGTAATGCGATAACCAGGCACAATTGCTGTTGTAGAAACTATAACAGCAGGTACTTTATTTGGATTGATTTGTTCAGACATGAAAACAACTTCTTTTTTGAGCTTTAAGATTATTTTGGTTTTAAAAAGAAAAAAAAGTGAAAGAAATTACTTTCGTTTTGGAAAGTAATTCTGTAGTTTTCTTACCAAGAAACTATAATCACTCTTTCTGAGAACCTGAGATTGTGAATGAGGGCAATTTCATAGGTGGAACTTTTGCTTGAGTATCATTTAGGTCAGAGTATTTACCAATCATGTCTATGTTAGCAAAGAATCGGAGTACACTGTCAGTGTATCGGAGAGTTCGTAATGGGTATTGGATTTCACCATCTTTGACTAACCAAGCACCATCTCGAGTTAAGCCTGTGAAAATTCCTTTAGTAGGATTAACAGCATTTTGGTAATGAAAGTGGGTGATAAGAATACCATTCTTTGTTTCAGCAATCATCTCATCTAGGTTTGAATTACCTTCACCGATGAGCAAGTTTCCTGGAAACGGCATGGAACGACCTCTAAATTTAGCGTTGTGACCTGTGCTTTTGACACCATCTTTATCCGCAGTCAATGTATCATAAGCTAAATTCATAGCTACACCATTAGTAATCATATCAAGCTTTGATTTAGGATAGCCTTCGTCATCATAGAATCCTCGATAAACCAAGCGTTTATCGAAACCGTCATCCCAAAGATTCAGTTTTTCATCGAATATCTTCTCACCGATTTTATCCCGTAAGAAGCTAATGTAATCCTGATACATCATCGCACTGAAACCAAAATAACTCATGAAAAACATCAATCCGCCAACTGCAGCTGGTTCAAGGATTACTTCATAATTTCCCGAGTCGATATATTTCATACCAAAACCATCTGCGGCTTTCTTCGCTGCTTTTTCTGCAACAGTTTTGATTTGAAGTTGAGTGAAATCATTGCGATTATCAGAAGACCAGCCAGCAGTTTGTTCCTTTCCATCTTCAGCTAAAACAGTGAGATTGATATTACTACCAGTTGCAGCTCCGTAAACTTCAACACCAAGTGAGTTCAGAATGGCTTCTTCGTATAATCCATGTGAAATTGCTCCAGCAACAGCTTTAACTCGCTTATCAATAGCGTGAGCAGAATCAATCGCAAGAGTAGCGTATTCCGCTCGCAACTCTGGAGTGGCATTAATAGTTTTCTTAGAAACAAGTTCATCTAATGGAATTTCATCGTAGGTTTGTTTTTCAGGTAAAGATTTGAAATCTTTGTTTTCAGGAGAAATTTTCGCAACTTTAACAGCATCAGCAACAGCTTGTTTGAGAGAGGTATCATCAAGAATCTCAACAGTGGTTGAGCCTTTTTGCTTGCCAAAATAGACTATAGTTCTAACATTGGCGTGCCTTTCAGCAACATTCTGATCGATAATACTGTTAGCTAAACGAGTAAGAGCAGTTGTGCTTAAACCAATTCGAACTTCAGCTTGAGAAGCACCGAGCTTGGTAGCTTCTTTAAGTAAAACTTGACACTTTTCAAAAAGTAGATCTTTATTGAACTCCATCGGTATCAGTAGCCTCCTTTGTTACTCCAACACGAATATTGTGGAATCGTGCAGTACCACAACCATGACCTACATACATGACCTGTCCTGGTTGTCCTTTTCCGCAATTGGGTGTTCCCAACAATTTCCAATCATCCTTTGAGTGGGCGTCCATACTTCCCCAGAATTCTGGTGTTATGGCAGTATAAGTTGGACTTTTTATGATATTGCCTATTTCCCCATTAACGATCTCCCAAGCAATTTCTGTTCCAAATTGAAAGTTTAATCTTTTATCATCTATACTCCAGCTTTTATTTGTGGACATAAGAATTCCTTTCTTTGTGTCAGCAATTACTTCATCTCTCTTCCAATCTCCTGGTTCGAGATTAATGTTAACCATTCTAACTAGTGGCAGTTTTTGTGGATTATCCGCACGCATTCCAGCCGAGCTTTCCTCTAATCCAATTATTGCTGCTGTTTCTCGTGAGCTCTGATACCCAACAAAAAGACCGTCTCTTACTAGATCTACTTTTTTAGCTTTTACTCCTTCGTCATCGTAGCCATATGTTCCTAAACCAGTTGGCGATGTCGAATCTGCTACAAAGTTTACAAGTTTGCTACCATATTGCAGTTTTCCAAGCAAATCTGGAGTCATGAAACTAGTTCCTGCGAATGCTGCTTCTGTTCCCAACACTCTGTCTAGTTCTGTGGGATGGCCACAGCTTTCATGAATTTGTAACATCAATTGATGCCCATCTATTAGAAGTGTTGTTTTCTCGGTTGGGCATGCTTTTGCTTCTGTTAAAGCAATTGCTTCCTTAGCAGTTTTTTCAACATTCTCAAGGAGATTCAAGCTTTCAAAATACTCGTATCCTTCTGCTGAGAAGTTTCCTCTAAAAGATCCTGGGAATGACCTTCTTTGTGGTTGTGTTCCCGGGCTTATTGCTGTGCAAGAAAATCCTCCTCCACAGAAGGTTATTTGCTGAGTTATATACGCTCCTTCTGTGCTTGCGAATATTTTGTCTTCTCTATGTCCTCGATAATCTGCTTGAGACATTTTTATGACTTCAGGATTGAATTCTCTCAACCTCTTGTCTATTTCAACCAAAGTCTCGATTTTCTTCTCTGTTGGCACAGAAAATGGATCTTTTTTGAATGGAGTTTTATAACTATCTTCTACTGCTTCTACATCTACGAATTTTATTGGATTCTTCCGCGTTGATCCAGAAGCTTTCCCTATTCTTACAGCAAGTTTTGCTACACGCTTTATTTCATTAGTCGTAATATCGTATGACCCTGCAAATCCTAGCCCACCGTTAGCGATGGTTCTAATACCAAACCCTTTCACGGTTCTCAGGTTTAGTGAGTCAATGTTTCCTCGTTTAATGGCTATGTCTTCGCCTGTCATTGTTACAATACGAATGTCAGCGTAACTAGCTCCTTCTTTGCTGCAAGTCTCCAATGCTATTTGTGTGAGATCTCGCATATTAAAATTACACCATGCTAGATTAACTGAATCAATTTATTATTCTTTCTAAGAATCTTGAACGTTCAATAATATCTGAAAGATTAGGTTAAAAAACCCCTTTTTAACAAACAGATTTTTTCTTGTTTTAACAAAACTTTTAGTTCCATATATTCTAGAAAACCTAGTGATGAAAATGACAAAGCAAATTACTAAAGATTTAGAAGAGTTATCACAAATTGTGGGTGTTGCTTCTCGAGAGAAACGAGTTGTTAAAGCAATTCAGAAGAAAATTAAAGGTCTAGCTGATAAAATCGAAATAGACGTTTCTGGTAATTTATTTGCTACAATTAATGGAACGGAAAAAGATGGACCCGTTCTTATGCTTGATGCTCATACAGATGAAATTGGTTTAATGGTTAGACATATCACATCTGATGGGTTCATTTATTTTGTAAAAATCGGAGGATTCATTGATTTGTTGTTTTCAGGTCAAACAGTTATCTTTGTTCCGGATGATGAATCCAAGAAACCGGTCTATGGTGTTATTGGTCTCAAACCTCCTCATATCACTCGTGGAGAGGTTAAGATTCCAAAAGCCGAGGATTTAGCTGTTGATATTGGTGCAGCTAGCGCTGAAGAAGCTGCCAAATGGGGAATTGAAATAGGCACTACAGGTACTCTTGTTGGTGAATTCAAGAAGAAACCCAATGGTCGTGTTATCGGGAAAGCTTTTGATGATCGAACAGGATGTGTTGTCCTTATCGAGATTCTTAGGAGATTAGCAGAGAATAAACCACTCGGAACCATTGTATTCAATTTTGCTTCCGGAGAAGAAGTTGGTGCCAGAGGAGCTACTACTGCAGCTTATACGATTGAACCTGCTATGGCTTTAGCAATTGAGAATACTACTGCTGGTGATACCCCAGGCGTTACGCCACAGGAATGCCCTACTAAACTAGGTGATGGACCAGCTATTACTGTTGCAGACCGATCATTAATTGTGAATGAAAAGATCATCACACTATTGAAAAAACTAGCTAAAGAGAATAAGATTCCGTATCAATATAAAAAACCCTTATCTGGTGGAACTGACGCAGGAAGAATTGCTCTTGTTCGAGGAGGTATACCTGCAGGTGTTGTCTCTGTTCCTTGTAGGTACATTCACAGTCCTATTAGTTTGCTTGATACAAAGGATATTGAAAGAGCTTGTGATTTGGTGGAAGCTTTTACTCGAAGTTTCCATGAAATCCTCTAATTCTCTTTCTTTTCTATTTTTATAACAAAAATTTTAAAGAAATCTAAAGCAAAATACATTTTGTGAAAGGCTCATTGGAGAAATAAATGATGGTTACAAAAGATTTACGACCATTTTTCAATCCGAAAAGTATTGTATTGATCGGTGCATCTGAACGTGCAGGATCAATTGGTGGCATGTTAGCCAAGCATCTTCTCGAGGGAAAATTCGAAGGAAAATTATATTTTACAAATATTAAACGAGACTCTGTTTTCGAGAATAAATGCTATCCAAATTTAGAATCGTTACCTGATGACCCTGAACTCGCAGTTCTAGCTATTCCAGCACGTTTTATTCCACAGGAACTAGAAAATTGTGCTAAGCGAAATATCCATCATGCAATTGTCTTAAGTGGTGGTTTCGCAGAAGTTGGAAATAAAGATCTAGAAGATGAGCTTGTCCGAGTCTCTCGGGAACATGATATCAGAGTAATTGGTCCGAATTGTGCTGGCATTGTCTCTTCACATACAAAAATGGTTGCGGCTATGGAAGATAGCTTTATTCCAGGCGGTTTAACTATAATATCTCAAAGTGGAGCTTTAGCGGGTTCTATGATGCTTCGAGCCACTGCAGAGGATTTGGGAATTGACAAATGGATTTCTTTTGGGAACGCTTCTGATGTAGAAGAAGCAGAACTCCTCAGTTACATTGCTAAAGAGAAAGATTCGCCTACAAAAGTCATTTTCTTATATTTAGAAGGGGCAACTCATGGCAGAAAATTGGTTAAGGCAATGACAGAAGCCACTAAACTTAAACCAATTATATTCTTGAAAGGTGGTCGCTCAAGCATTGGTAATAAAGCTGCTATGACTCATACTGCTTCTCTTGGAGGAGATCCCCAGATCTACGAATCTGTTGCGAAACAAACAGGAGCAATTTGGGTTGAATCATTGGATGAAGCATTTGATTCATATGAGGCTTTAGCTTCTTACTCAGATCGTGGTGGAAAAAGAATAGCAATTGTCACAAACTCAGGTGGACCCGGAGTACTCTTATCAGACAATCTTGATTTCCTTGGCATGGAATTAAATCAACCATCTGACAAATTACGAGAGAAATTAAAGGATTTACCTGAAGCATGTCCTCGTGAAAATCCCTTCGATTTATTAGGTGACGCTAATCCTGATAGATACGAATTAACTCTAAGAGCTCTTGCTCATTCTGGAGAATTTGATACTGTTATAGTAATAATGGTTCCTCCAGGTGATGCAGATATTAATGGCGTTGCTACAAAAGTTGTTGAAATAGCTAATGAAGACCATAACACAGCAATTATTGGTTGTTTGTTAGCAGGACAGAAAGTTGTAAACGCAATTAAAATTCTTAGAGATAATAATATTCCCAGTTTTCCAACTCCAAAAAGAGCTGCTTGGGGAGCCTATGTATTAAACAAGTGGAAAGAAATTAAGAAAAGAGGCTAAGAAAAGTCTCTAGTTGATTTTATTCAACGGTTGTAATTATCATTTGAGATAGTGATCTTAGATTGGAATAGAATGTATTTGCAGCAGATTTCCCAATGTATTTTTCACTTAGTTCACTGAAGAACTCGAGTGCTCTTACTTCATTTTTGTTCAATTTTCCATAGGAAGCTTTCATAACGAATTCCACAATTGTTTGTGATTCCTTAGAACGTTTCAAAGAGTAATGAGGTGTAAGAATTAATCTTAATTCAGTTAGATCTTCTTTGCTTTTGACGAATGAAAGATTTTTAATGCCGCTGAAAATGAATTTAAGAGCGCTTGAAGGTAGGATTAGCGTATCAAGAGAGATATACCAATCATTTGTGTTTTCATCAAATTTTACCGCACGATCATCACTGAACAAATTAAAAGTAACTGCAAGTGTTTGTCGCACCATTTTGTTGAAAACTGGCACTACTTCTTCAGTTATTGCTCTTCTAATAACTGTTTTCTTATCTGTTATCGTATCTTTTCTATATGAAGCTTTGAGATTCTGATTGATTTTTTTATTCAAATCAGAACCATTTGTTGCACTCCCATTCGATTTAAACAAACCATTCCAGAACAACTTTTCCGCAAGATTTTCAATATATTCAGAATCTGCTACCCACAAAGAAGCATAAACTTCTATTAGATCTTGAAAATCATTACTAATGGGATTTGTAAAACTGCTTCTAATTGTGTTTATTTGTTTACTTATATTATATGACTCTGGATGTTGATTAAATAGGTAATATTTTGTTTTGGCGATATCTTGCGCCATTTGGCCAAGGTCTCTTCCTCCACTGAAGATTTTTCTCATGAAACCTCCACCAGAAACAACGTTTCCTAACCATCTGTTAGAATCCTTTAGTCGTTTGGCTATTTTACCATATTTTTGTTGCCCACTAATTTTACCAGCTGATACCTTTGTTTTCTTTTCGATTTCATCAATGGCTTTCTTCAGAGATTTTTGCCGACTTTCAATTATTTTATGAGCATATCGTACCCACAAATTTTCTAAAACTTTAGGATTTTCTATTAATGTTGAGACTCTACCTTCAAGCTTTAAAGCTGGGATTTTAACTGAAAAACCACTTAACTGAGTAGTAGTTACTTTTTCTCGTTTTTTACCGTCAGCAGATTTTATCCAACCGCTATTATACGCTACTAAAGCAAGATGAATTGGTGCCGGAAGAATATATTTAAAACGAGTATTCTTTGCAAGAAATTTGGTATTATCTTTAGAAAATAATTCACGACCATTTGGTCTTTTAATTATCTGATCAACATATCGTTTTATTACGCTTATACTTTGAAGGTCTATTGATAAGTCTTTAATTAAATTACTTATAGCTGTTGGGGGATTTGGGAAAGTTTCGGGACCAAAAATTGTTTGCAAGATTTTAGCTATCGTGGATTCTAAAGAACCTCTAAATGACTGGAAGAAATAGGCTAAATTCTCAAAATTCTCAAATCGTTGTAATGCTGGTTTCGTTTTAGTCATTCTTTTCAATACAAGATTTCTAATTTCTGGTACAAGCTTAAAATCGAGATTTTTTTCTAATTGACTAATACTATTTTGTATTGCAATAATTGGTTTATCCTTTCGAACATAGGATGTTTTTTCTAAACTTTCTATTATTAGAGCATATACTATGTCAGGAACATCTCTAAATTGATATGGTTGAATTACTGACTGTAAGAAATAAAGAATCATCAAGTCTTGAGCAGAAGAATTTCTTTCACTAGTTAAATCAGAACGAATCTGACCAATAATATTGTATAAAACGACTGCTTCATCTTGTGATGTTTTGTATCTTTCAAGTGAACGTATAGCATCTGAACTAACAAAACTTGTTAATTGTGTTAAATGTGGGTCTGCTAGTAAAATAAATGGATGCTCTTTTTTAATAGTGCTAAGAAAATTCGCTTGAATTTTTGACACAATTTTATCTTTTTGTTTCATGACCTCATTTGGGGAGTATTTTGATGAGGCATTTCTTAATAATAATAAAATCTTATCAGATATCCAAGTTTTATCAGTTAATTCTTCTTTCAAAATACGTGGTAAGATAGTGCTAACTATACCATCCAAATTAGATTTGTCAAATACACTTTCTTTTGACATTGACACAAATTTTAAAGGATATTTTCTGAATAATTTCCTATACAAATCTTGATTTGTAGAACTCAGAAGTTCTGTTATTATAGTTACTAGATTGTTATTTTTTGTTACAAGTATTTTCTCAAAGAGTGAACTTTCGTTAATTAACTCAACTTCAGGAAGTTCAATTGTTCCTCTCTTAGAAAGAGCTTTAGAGGAGTCTTTCAATTGAGTGTATGCTTTTATGATTTCACTTTCAATCTCTTTTCGAGCAATTGTAGTTTTTTTATCAAGAAAATTATCAATTAGTTTTGTTAATTCATTCAACGGATTCTTTGTAGAACCAAACATAAGGGGAAGTAAAGCATCGCACTCAATACATTGAATGTAAAAATACCTAGCAAGTTCCCTGAGTATTTCAGCTTGGGACATAGCAGAGATCTTTTTTGAAGAATAATCCCTAGTCCAATTTGTAAATGTTGCCTGATTCGCCCATAAATCTTCTAATAAGGTAGTAACTTTTTGTTTAAGTGTTCTTGTAAAAAACCGAACTTTATCACCCGATTTTCGATTCATTAGATTAGCTACTGTAGCTATACTGTCAACAGCATCCTCAATTTGAGGTATTAATCCAATACTAGAATATATATCATCAAATTTAGTGACAATACTTGTAGCTAATTCGGATGCATAATCTACAATAAAATCAAGTTTACGATCCTCTCCATCGTAACCGCGTATAGCTATAAGTATAATGGGATTGTGATTACGCACAGGGATAATTTTTGATGCAAGAATTCCATTTTGAAACCGGGAGAAATTTGTCGCACCACTCTTTGATTTTGATTTCTCGTCAGTTTTTTCTCCTGCTAAACCAATTTCTTGCGCAAAATTCGCTAGAGCACCACCTAGAGCACTGACCAATGATGTATCTGTTTGAATGAAACCTAGTGATATGAAATCTGTATTATCTTCTCGAGAGATGATTATCTGTGCGTCCAAGTTTGCCACCGAGTATTTATGATTGCTTTTAGTTTACCTTTAAAATGTATCGAACTTACCATTTATTTTTCTAATGGAATTACTAGAGTATAGGTGGAAATAGAAGATACTTGTATTAAAACAATTTTTAATTCTTCATTTGTATTATTTAAAGTTTTCAAAATGGTCATAAATTTTGAAAGGAAATTTGTCGATATCAAAGTGCTTTTTAACGGGTAAAAGAAGAACAATTGTACGAAGAATTGAGTGTAACAAATAGTTATTGATAAATCAAAATCTCGTAGTGGGAACGAATAAATGGCTCTTGACATCATTAGAGAACAAAGAATGATTCGTACCTTATTTTACTCATTAGTACAATCAGCGGATCTTATTGTTGATGATAATTCTAAATGTGACATATTTGTTTCTAATGTTGCTAAATTTATCAAAGAAAGAACATTGAGAGAAGATGAAACCAGAGATGAAAAAGAAATTGTTTCTGAGTTACTTGAAACATTAGGTTGGAAAAGCTTAGTTATTAATTTTAACAAAGATGAAGGGCATGGAAAAGTAACGCTTGGACAAAATAGATTCTTTGTGAAAGAAATCGCAGATTCAAAAGGAACATTACTTGTTTTACAAGCACTTTTCGAGGGGATTGGACATTTCTTATTAGATAATCCGGTTAAAACTATTGCAAAACTTTCTTTGAAATCAAGTAGTCATTATGAAGTACAATTTTCCAGAACAAAGATTGTTGATGAACAAAAAGAAGAAGAAAAACCAAGTCTTGTTCCTGTTGAAGTTGCCGATAAGTCAATTCATGTATCTTTAACTATTGATAAAATTTTCAATCCCATATTTACGAAAGATATTCCTGATTTCATTCTTTTTGAGACATTTTGGAAAGTTGTTACAGAATCTTTTGTGGCCAATTTCTCAGCAGATGCAAATGATCCTGTGAATAAGGCTTTAAAAGATCCATCAATGACAAATCTTTCATTTATTATTATGAAACTTACCGAGGATGAAAAGGAAGAAGAAATTGTTAATATGTCTGAGATTATAGGTGAATTTCTAGTAAAAATACTCTCTACTAGAATAACTGACCCATTAATTAGTAAATTACAATCTACATTAAGAGATAAACATGCGAGCAGTTATCTAATTTATTATGATTGTCGATTCTTCTGTGCAGAAAAGAAATTTGTAAATAGATGTACTTTTATTCGAAATATGTGGGTAGGTATACTTAACGAAATTTTCGGAAGACAAGTAATGATAAAAGAGCTCTTTCATGCAGGTAAGAGAGATAAATATTGTATGATGGAATTAGTGCCTGAAGAAAGCTCATAAATATTGACAGAGATCAAAGTTTTTTCTTAATTTCTTCTCTTACTAATGAAACGACATCATTAATAGTAAGTCCTGTTTGTTCTGTGATTGTTTTCACAT
>DAOVPS010000192.1:0-5671 GCA_030629105.1 Candidatus Heimdallarchaeota archaeon | reverse complement strand
TGTTCCATCATTATCTAAATCTCCAACTGATTGAGTTTGATATTGCATTGAAGCCACTTCATCACTCCATTCTTCTGTTCCTAAATGACTAATACAAAATAGGATATATTGACTTGCAACAATAGCTTCAAGAGTTCCATCGTTGTCTACATCAGCTAAACTTACTTTTCTTGATGACCCAGCAGATCCTAATTGATAAAACCAATCTAAATCTCCAGTGTGGTTAAGGCAATATAAGCCATTACTTGCCCCTGATCCGGAAATTAATATCTCTAATTTTCCATCATTGTCTATGTCTCCAACTGCAGGTGAAACTATAATATCTGAGCCTATATCATATTGCCATTCAAATCCGCCAGTATAATTAAGACATACCAAATAATCTGTGTAACTACCTATTAATATCTCAAAATAACCATCCTGATCCAGATCAGCTAGAGTAGGCGCACAAGTATAGATATTTTCGGTACAATTGTAGCTCCATTCAAGATCACCATCACTATCTAAACAATATAGTAAATCATCTGAACCGCCAATAACAATTTCAATTTCACCATCACAATCAATATCGGCCGCTTGTGCCGATGATTGAATGCCATAATAACCAGTCGTATAACTCCAACCTAAACTTATGGACATTGCATTAGGTTCCAAAATATCATCTGCTGTTTCAAAAAAAGCAGAATTTGAATTTTCACTTTTTAATAATGCTAATAAAAATAAACTTACTATAAATAATGTAATTACTTTTTTTTTACTCATGGAATTCCTCATCATTAAGTAATCGACTTAAATAGGTTAATAGATTACTCACATAGATTAGAATGACAATAAACTTTTCGCTCATGTTTAAAGATTAGATTTATACTACATATCTTACTGGTTTATGCCTTCGTCTTAGAATTGTGAATTTTTCTGCATACTCTACATCGCATTCCATGCCGATAGACATTCTTCTAGCAGTTACTCTTTCAACTGCTCCTGTCCACCCGTAAGTATCAGCATAGCACTGAGTAACTTCTTTTATTTTATGAATTGTTTGTGTGACATCAACATAAATGGAAGGGAGAAGTGCTCGATCATCATAGTATTGAATTATGGTTATATCCTTTCTATGTGGACCATTTGGGTCAACTACTCGAGGTATTCGAGCCATGGTGACCGCATCAATAACTAATTGAGCGATTGATCTGTGGTCAGGGTGTCGATGATAGATATTCCAAGTGATAATAGCATCCGGTTTTATCTGACTTATAACTCCGGCAATTTTCTTGGCATTTGCTCGTGTTATTTCTACTTCTGTGTCTTTGAAATCAAGAAACATCACTTCGCAACCAATGATTTCTGCTACTTTCGCAGCGTGTTCCTCTCGAGCAAGAATGATCTCTTCTTCTGAAACATCTCCCATGAGTGAAGTCATTTCTCCGTGAGTTGCAAAGCAAAGAACCACTCGATCTCCTCGAATGACATGATTCGCCATGGTTCCTACACAACTAATTTCATCGTCTGCATGTGGGAAAATTGCTAAGATGGTTTTTCTATCAGCTTTTGACAATTAATCAAGTCCAAATACTTTGTTTGATAGTAAATTCTACAATTTAGGTGTATTAATCTAAATCATAAATTTGTCGTAAATTCTTTTTTAAGTTAACATATTTTCAATTCTGAAAAAATATTTATATATCGCATACTCTATATATAATCTGTCTTTATGAAAATGAGATTCATAAAGATGGGGCAAAAATTGAGAAAGGGATAAATAATGACTATTTCTAATATTGAATTTGAGAATAGAATTGATAAGAATCAAATTAGAACTCGATATAATCCAATAATAGGTGAAAGCTTCTTACTTGTAAGATTTTGTGTTTCAATAGTACTTACAGTTGTAGTCTTTTTAGTAAACGCAATCTACGATTTTACCTATACACCAATTTACATTTTATTTATGGTCCAATTACTCCTCCTAATACTCGGAGGATTATTTTTTAGTTTTAGTCTACGGAAAATCAAATTACAGGTTGTAGACTATGAAATACGACGATTATTTAAAGCATCTATGATGTTGCAGTTTCTTATGATAGGTTAAATTATTTTTGCAATTACAACAAACGCTCTTCTTAATCAGCTACCTGCACTAAAATCAGCTTTCTATTGGACCCCTGTTCTTGAGAGTGAATGGTTAGTATTTCTATCATTTGATTTGCAAAATATAATAGAACTACCATTTCTTTCTTTTTCACTACTCCTGTTTGGTTTAGCAATTAGAAAAGGACGCAACAAGAAATATTGGGATGCGAAGTTTCCAATCACAGCAATTTTCCTTTTGTGCATATCAACAATTCTTGCATTTACATTCTTAATGGATTTTATTGATTTTTATCGTCCAAATACAAGTATATATTATAATATTCCATATGGTGGAAATCCTATCTTATGGCGAGTTATTTTGGCAAAATACTACGAATATACTTTTCATTTCAGCCCAATAATCTATGGATTAATGGGACTAATAACCATGATCGAAGTTATTGTTCGGTCAAGAAAGATTTTCCAAATCACTTTGCCTTAGGATCTTCATTTTTTTCTTTTTCTATCATATGATAGAAAAAATCAAATTAATGTTCTAATTGTATAAAGAAAATAGAAAAAAGGTTAGTTAACTATATTTTAAAAGAAAACAATCTCTTTTGAGCAATTATTTCATCAGTCTGTATTTCTTTTATCGTTTCTTCTATTGGCACATGTTGCAATGTTTCTTCCAAAGGAGCTTTTCGCTTACTTAATTCATCCCATAACTCAATTTGTTCTTCCAATTTTTGTTGTTCAGAACGAATGTTTGCAGCTATTTTCTCTAAACCTTTCTCTTCTGCAATATCAAGGGCATTTTTTAGGAATTCTTTTGCTTTCTTCATATCAAGTTCTGCAAGTGCAAGTAAAGATTCCAACTTGTAAGTCTCTGCTAGCAGCGAATGAGAAGATTGTTTCTCAGCAATCTCAAGAAGTTTATGAGTGAGATTTTTAATTTCCTTGAATAATTCACTATCTCCTGTCTCTTTCAACTCAGATAATAACAAATCGCAAAGGTGAACCATTGCGGTAATAGTTAATGAATGGTCTGTAATTTCTTCTTCTATAACTTGCTCAAAAATTACAACTGCTTTCATTCTTTCACGTTTGTTATCATTTGCTTTAAGAGTAAGAGCTTGAGCTACTCGATAATGTTGATCTATGAATCGACTGTCAGTTCGCTCATTGATTTGTTGCAGCTTCTGGAGATATTGATTTGTTGATGTTGTATCATTATTTTCTAAAGACTCTAGAATTAGCTCATATAGAACCAGTGCAGAAGAAAAATCATTTCCCAGCTCCTCGTAAATTACTAAGCTCTGATGATAGTGCCCCAATGCTTCTTCTCGATTGCCTTTCTTCTTATGATACTCACCGATGTTTAAGTGTGACATAGCGATTTGTTGCTTCATATCAAGTTCCTTATAAAGTTCAAAGCTTCGTTTATAGTATTCATACGCTTGGTCTATATCCCCTATCAAGCTGTAAATATTTCCTATATTATTGACGGCAAGAGCTATGTTTTGTGTGTATCCTACTTCTTCACTGAGAGCTAGAGCTTTTTGATAGTAATTCAATGATTTATCAAGTTCGCCTTTAAATTGGTAGACAACACCCAAGTTTATAAAAGAGATAATGATATCCTGTTTAGTTCCATGTTTCTCTTTGATTGCATGACTTTGCTGATAATTCTCCAAAGCTTGATCAAGGTCACCTAGTTGTGAGTAAACATTACCCAAGTTATTGAGTATTCTACCAATCATCGATTTCTTCCCTAATTCTTCACTTAGCGTTAGGCTCTTTTTATAATACTCAATGGCTTGTTTGTAATCACTTTTTGACCAATAAACGAGACCCAAATTATTGTATGAAACTACAATCCCGGATTTGTTTCCTTGTTTCTCATTTATTTTTAAACTCTCTAGATGAAACTCTAATGCTTTGTCAAGGTTACCCTTATACCAGTTAATAATACCAGCATGTTGTAGCAAAAGACTTTTTCTTCGCTGGTAACGTTCTTTCATTTTTCCTTCATATTCTGAATCTGGTTTCTCAAGTAACTCTTTACTTTTCTCTAAAGTTTCCATACCTTCTTCCAGTTTACCTAAAACCCAAGAAATATGAGTTTTTACAATTAAATAATCCATAATCATTAAGGGGTTCTTTTGTTTTCTTACTTTAGGCCAAATTTTTTCTATCAGTTTGCGAGCTTCTTCTATATTACCAGTTTGAGCTCTAATTCGGCTTCTAAGTAATCTGACAGCAAGCTGATCATTCTGAGATAATCCCTCTCTTTGCAATAGTTCTTCCACTAATTTGAGTGCATCCTCATATTTTGCTTCTTCAGTTAATGATTCTATGTGAAGCAATTCTTCGAGAGCTGAATCTGTCAAATCTGATTTCCTCACCTTTAGTAGATTTAAGAATCTCATTCATTCCTTTAATGAAGTAATATTTGTTCAAGCTTAATGAAGGAGATTCAAAATTTAAATATGTTGCAAATAAATCTGACAGATCTTACTAATTAAAAAAGAAAGAAAAGAAGAAGGAAAAATTCCTTCTAAGAAAAACAGATTTCTAACCTGTATAACGAATTCTTCGACGATCAGTGATAAAGACTGCAAGTGCTACTAACGACATCAAAACGAAGCCTGAAATCAAGCCATTCTTGAATCCGCTTGTGACAGTGGGACTGGGACTAGTTGCGGGGGGATCACTAGGATCGGTGGGGTCTGTTCCAGCAGTAACTTCAGCTCCATCATTAATTCCGTCTCCGTCGGTGTCCGCGTCATTGGGATCCGTCACAAAACCATCTGTTCCCGCGAAGACTTCCTCTGAATCAATAATGCCGTCATCGTCCGAGTCCATATCATTTGGATTGGTCAAATGATTGTAATATTCATCACCATCCTCCAAACCATCGTCGTCGGAGTCTGCATCAGTTGGATCTGTTCCTTCGACGTATTCATCTCCGTCGTTTAATCCATCATTATCCGTGTCGTCATCCAATGGATCTGTAATATAACCATCGTTGCCAGTAGCAACTTCTTCTCCATCTAATAGTCCGTCATCGTCTGAATCTCCGTCTAGTGGGCTTGTTCCATATCCGCTTTCGTCACCATCGATGATACCGTCGTCATCGGAGTCATCGTCATCAACACTTGTTAACAAACCATCTGTCCCTGCATTGACTTCTTCCCAATCATCGAGTCCATCCGAGTCGGTGTCAGCTAGCATTGGATTGGATCCATACGAATTGACTTCATCTCCATCCGTGAGTAAGTCATCGTCTGAATCTGTATCCCAGGGATCAGTTCCTCTATCTAGTTCTTCTCTATCTGTTAGTCCATCGGAATCACTATCTGCGGCCCAAGGATTTGTTCCTTCCAAGTATTCATCGCCATCTGTAACCAAATCATCATCACAGTCATCATCCAGTGGATCTGTCACGTATCCATCGACTCCTGGAATTAATTCTTCCAAGTCTGACAACCCGTCATCGTCTGTATCCGCTTTTGCTGGGTCTGTTCCGTAAACGTATACCTCTGGTCCATCAGTCAATGTGTCTCCGTCTGTGTCATCATTACTGTTACTTGTTAGA